>NZ_DASSCL010000042.1:0-4383 GCF_035697785.1 Nocardioides sp. | reverse complement strand
TCGTCGACTTGGGGATGACCACGATCCCGTGCTGGACGTGCCAGCGGACGATGACCTGGGCGGGGGTCCTCCCGAGCCGGTCCGCGATGCCGGTGATCGTGGCATCCGTCAGCGTGCCGTTGCGCAGGGCGCTGTAGCCCTCCAGGACGATGCCGCGGGCCCGGTGCTCCTCCAGGAGGGCTGCGTCGAAGAGGAACGGACTCCACTCGATCTGGTTCACAGCTGGTGTGACGCCGGTGTCCGTGACGAGCGCGTCGATCATCTCCACGGAGTAGTTGCTGACGCCGATGTCGCGCACGAGGCCCTCGTCGCGGGCCGCGATCAGGGCACGCCACATGGCCAGCCGGGCGTCCGGGTCCTCGACGTCCCAGTGGATCAGCCAGAGGTCCAGGTGGTCGGTGCCCAGGGCGGCGAGGCTCTCGTCGAGCACCTTCCTCTCCTCGCCGGCACGGTTGGGCGGACACTTCGTGGTGACGAACACGTCGTCGTGGGCCACGCCGCTCTCGCCGAGAGCCCGGCCCACCTGGGCCTCGTTGCCGTAGACGGTGGCGGTGTCGAGGTGCCGGTATCCGGAGTCGAGCGCAGCGGCCGTCGCGGCGACCGCGTCGTCGCCCTTGATCTGCCACGTACCGAAGCCGAGGAGCGGCATCGCGGCACGGCTGGCCAGGGCCACCGTCTGGTCGGGGATCTGCGGGCTCGGTACGTCGCTCATGGCGACCGACCCTAGTGGGAATCGACCATCGGGTGGGACAACGGCCGCGTCGACGTGAGCTGACGGCCGAGGGGCTGTTAGGGTCTGCGTGATCGATCGACATCCTTTAACGAGCCGTCCCGTGAGGCGGAGAAGGAGGTCCGACGAGCTCGTGTGCGCACAACCGAATGCACAGGCTGCCCGTACGGCACAGTCCACCAGCGGTTCCACCGTCATGGATGCGCGTGATGTCTCCCGCGCTCTGACCCGCATCGCCCACGAGATCCTGGAGCGCAACAAGGGCGCCTCCGATCTCCTGCTGCTCGGGATCCCCACCCGCGGCGTACCTCTCGCCCGGCGCATCGCCACCAAGATCGCCGATGTCGAGGGCGTCGACATCCCGGTGGGGTCCGTCGACGTGACCATGTACCGCGACGACCTGCGGATGCGGCCCGCACGGACCTTGATGCCGACCGAGATCCCCACCGACGGGATCGACGGCAAGGTCGTGGTCCTGGTCGACGACGTGCTGTTCTCCGGCCGCACCATCCGTGCCGCCCTCGACGCGATGAACGACCTGGGCCGGCCGCGGGCCGTGCGGCTGGCCGTCCTGGTCGACCGCGGCCACCGCGAGCTGCCGATCCGGGCCGACTTCGTGGGCAAGAACCTGCCCACCTCGCTGGTGGAGAAGGTGTCGGTGCACCTCGCCGAGTTCGACGACGAGGACGCCGTGGTCATCTCCGGCTCCGGAGTGGAGGCCTGATGAAGAAGCACCTGCTGAGCGCCGGGGACCTGACCCGCGACGACGCCGAGCTGATCCTGCAGACCGCCGAAGAGCTGCGGTCGCTGGCGGACCGGCCGATCAAGAAGCTGCCCGCGCTGCGCGGCCGCACCATCGTCAACCTGTTCTTCGAGGACTCCACGCGCACACGGATCTCGTTCGAGGCGGCCGCCAAGCGACTCTCGGCCGACGTGATCAACTTCTCCGCCAAGGGCTCCTCGCTGAGCAAGGGCGAGTCGCTCAAGGACACCGCGCTGACCCTGGAGGCGATGGGCGCGGACGCCGTCGTCGTACGCCACTGGGCGTCCGGGGCCCCGCACCTGCTCGCCAACGCGGGCTGGTCGCGCTCCAGCGTGGTCAACGCCGGCGACGGCACCCACGAGCACCCGACCCAGGCGCTGCTCGACGCGTTCACGCTCTGGCGTCACCTGGGCAACCTCGACGGTCGCCGGGTGGCGATCGTGGGCGACGTCCTGCACAGCCGGGTGGCCCGCTCCAACGCGCTGCTGCTGCGCACGCTGGGGGCCGAGGTGACGCTGGTCGCGCCGCCGACGCTGCTGCCATACGGCGTGGAGGGCTGGGGCGCCGAGACGTCGTACGACCTCGACGCGGTGCTGCCGAAGGCGGACGCGGTGATGATGCTGCGCGTGCAGCGGGAGCGGATGAACGCCGCGTTCTTCCCGACGGTGCGCGAGTACAGCCGCCGCTACGGCCTCGACGGCCGCCGGATGGCGACCCTCCAGGACCACACGATCGTGATGCACCCCGGCCCGATGATCCGCGGCATGGAGATCACCGCCGACGTGGCCGACTCCGAACGGTCCGTCATCGTCGAGCAGGTCACCAACGGCGTCGCGGTCCGGATGGCCGTGCTCTACCTGCTGCTGGGTGGCAGCGAACCCGCAGTCGGTACGACGGACAAGGAAGCCTGATGACCCGCACCTACCTGGTCAAGAACGTCCGGATCCTCGGTGGCGATCCCACCGACCTGCTGCTGCGGGACGGGGTGATCGAGCGCATCGGCACCGGGCTCTCGGCCGACGAGGCGGACGTGCTCGACGCCGACGGGCTCGTCGCCCTGCCCGGGCTGGTCGACCTGCACACCCACCTGCGCGAGCCCGGCCGCGAGGACGCCGAGACCGTGGAGACCGGCACGCTCGCCGCCGCGCTGGGCGGCTTCACCGCCGTGCACGCCATGGCCAACACCGACCCGGTCGCTGATACCGCGGGTGTGGTCGAGCAGGTCTGGCGGCTCGGCCGCGAGGCCGGTCACTGCGACGTGTTCCCGATCGGTGCCGTGACCGTCGGCCTCGGCGGTGAGCGGCTCGCCGAGCTCGGCGCGATGGCCGACTCCGCGGCGCGGGTGCGGGTCTTCTCCGACGACGGCAAGTGCGTCTCCGACGCGGTGCTGATGCGCCGGGCCCTGGAGTACGTCAAGGCGTTCGACGGTGTCATCGCGCAGCATGCGCAGGAGCCCCGGCTGACCGAGGACGCCCAGATGAACGAGGGCGAGCTCTCCGGTCGCCTCGGACTGCGCGGCTGGCCGGCCGTCGCGGAGGAGGCGATCATCGCCCGGGACTGCCTGCTGGCCGCCCACGTCGACTCGCGGTTGCACGTGTGCCACGTCTCGACCGCCGGTTCGGTGGAGATCGTGCGCTGGGCCAAGAGCAAGGGCTGGAACGTCACGGCCGAGGCGTGCCCGCACCACCTGTTGCTCACCGACGAGCTCGCGGCGACGTACGACCCGATCTACAAGGTCAACCCGCCGCTGCGATCGTCCGCCGACGTCGAGGCCCTCCGGGCCGGGCTGGCCGACGGGACCATCGACGTCGTCGCCACCGACCACGCGCCGCATCCGCACGAGGACAAGGACTGCGAGTGGCAGGCCGCGGCGTTCGGGATGCTCGGCCTCGAGACCGCGCTGTCGATCGTGCAGCAGACGATGGTCGACACCGGGCTGCTCGACTGGGCGGGCGTCGCGGAGCGGATGTCGGCCAAACCCGCCGAGATCGGCCGGCTGTCCGGCCACGGCCGCCCGCTGGCGGTGGGGGAGCCCGCCAACGTCGTGCTCTACGACCCGAGCGTCACGCGAGTCGTCGACCAGACGGAGCTGGCCTCGCTGTCGCGCAACACGCCGTACGCCGGACGCGAGCTGCCCGGTCGGGTGGTCGCGACGTTCCTGCGCGGCAAGCCGACCGTCCTCGACGGAAAGCCGGCCTGAGGATGCAGACCTGGCACGCCGTGGCAATCCTGCTCGGCGTGGTCGTCGTCGCCTACGTCGCCATGTGGCGAGGGTGGCGTGGCCGTGCGACCAAGCACGACCTGCCGCCGCTGGTGCCGGTGCCGGCCGTCGACGCGCTGCCGACGGCGAAGGTGTCCGGCGGTGCCCGCTACTTCGGCACGACGGTCGCGGGCGACTGGCTGGACCGGGTCGTCGCCCAGGGCCTCGGCGCCCGCAGCCAGTGCCGGCTGAACCTCTCGAGCGAGGGGCTCGACGTGATCCGGCTGGCCGGGTCGTTCCGCATCCCCGCGGCCGCGCTGCGGGGCGCACGGCACGACCAGGGCATCGCGGGCAAGGTCGTCCCGCCACACGGGCTGCTCGTGGTCACCTGGCAGCACGGTGAGCACACACTCGACACCGGCTTCCGGCTCACCGACACTTCCCGGCCAGGGGTCGAGGACAAGGGCGTCGCAAGTGTCCGGCAAGCCCACAACGCCTGGATCCGGGCGATCTCCAAGCTGGCGAAGGAGCGTTCTCAGTGACTGGTCTCGACAGGCCCGCCCCCCGGCAGGCCGCACTGCTCGTGCTCGAGGACGGCCGCACCTTCCACGGCGAGGGCTTCGGCGCCGAGGGCGAGACGTTCGGCGAGGCGGTGTTCTCCACCGGCATGACCGGCTACCAGGAGACGCT
>NZ_DASSCL010000041.1:0-5297 GCF_035697785.1 Nocardioides sp. | reverse complement strand
CTGCTCTACCAGACCCTGGAGGCGGTCGACGGGCACCGCGACTACGACCAGGTCGCGGCCGTGGTGTCGGAGCGGTCCGGTCGGACGGTCAGCGCCGACAACATCCGCAGCCTGGTCACCGACCAGCTCCGGCCGCTCGGCTTGCTCGCCAAGGCCGACGGCGGTCAGCCCGAGCTGAAGCGGTCCAACCCGCTGCTGGGGCTGCGGTTCCGGTACTCGATCACCGACCCCGAGCGCACTCGACGCCTCACCGCGCCGTTCGCGGCGCTGTTCGCGCCGCTGATCGCGATCCCGCTGCTGGCGGCCTTCGGGGTCGTCTCCTGGTGGGTGTTCTTCGAGAAGGGGCTCGCGCAGGCGACCTACGAGGCGTTCGAGCACCCTGGCCTGCTGCTGCTCGTGTTCGCGGTGACCCTGCTGTCGGCCGGGTTCCACGAGTTCGGGCACGCCGCCGCGGCCAGACGCGGGGGAGCGACGCCGGGGGTGATGGGCGCCGGGGTCTATCTCGTCTGGCCCGCCTTCTACACCGACGTCACCGACTCCTACCGGCTCGGCAGGTGGGGGAGGGTGCGCACCGACCTCGGCGGGTTGTACTTCAACGCGATCGTCGCGGTCGCGGTCACCGGCGTGTGGTGGTTCAGCGGGTACGACGCGCTGCTGCTGGTGGTGGCAACCCAGATCCTGCAGATGCTCCAGCAGCTCACCCCGCTGGTGCGCTTCGACGGCTACCACGTGCTCGCCGACGTCACCGGCGTGCCCGACCTGTTCCACCGGATCAAGCCGACCCTGCTCGGCGCGCTGCCCTGGCGGTGGGGCGACCCCGAGGCCCGGCTGCTGAAGCCGTGGGCGCGGGCGGTCGTCACCCTGTGGGTCGTCGTCGTGGTGCCGCTGCTGCTGCTCGCGCTGGTAGCGATGGTGCTCACGCTGCCGCGGATCCTCGGCACCGCCTGGGCGCGGATCCAGCAGGAGCAGGACCTGATCGCGGCCGCCTGGTCCGAGGGTGACCTGGTGCAGCTCGCGGCCCGGGTGCTCACCGTGCTCGCCGTGGTGCTTCCCGTGGCGGCGGTCCTCTACATGCTGTTCCGGCTCGGCCGGCAGGTCTCGGTCGCCACCTGGCGGGCCACCGCCGGCCGCCCCGTCCGACGTACCGTCGCCGCGGTCACCGCCCTCGCGCTCGCCGCCGCCCTGGCCTGGGTGTGGTGGCCGCGCCCCGACACCTACCGGCCGATCCAGCCCGACGAGCGCGGCACCATCACCGACCTGGTCCGGCCCGCGGCGGTGCTCGGCCGGCCCGGGTTCGCCGAGCCGACCCCCGACCCGCTGGCCTCCGCCGCTGCCCCTGTGGCCGCGGATGCGACGGCGCCGACCATCGCGCGCGGCGACCGCGGCACCGTCCAGGCCGTCTGGGACACCGACCAGAACGTCCCGACCGAGGCCGAACCGGTCCCCGCCGTCGTCCTCATCCCGCGCCCCGACGCCGGGACCGCGCCGTCGACCGACGCCACCGCCGCGCCCAGCCCGGCCGAGGTCGGCACGACGACGCCCGCGCCCTCCGCGGACCCGTCCGCGGCGACGCCCGCCCCCACCCCGTCTGCGGCGCCCGGCACCGACCCGGCGGCGCCCAGCGCCTGGGTGTTCCCGTTCAACCGGCCGCTCGCCCCCGAGCCCGGCGACAACCAGGCGCTCGCGGAGAACACCACCGACGGCACCGTGCAGTACGACGTCGCGCTCGCGATGGTCTGGGTCGAGGGCGGCGAGGACGCGCTCAACACCAACGAGGCCTACGCCTTCGCCAGCTGCAACACCTGCGCCTCGGTCGCGATCGCGTTCCAGGTCGTGATGGTGATCGGCGACAACGACGTCGCCGTGCCGCAGAACCTGTCCGGCGCGGTCAACTACAACTGCGTCAACTGCCTCACCTACGCGCTCGCCCAGCAGCTGTTCATCACCCTCGACGGCCCGCTGTCGGAGGAGGCGCGGGCCCAGCTGGACGAGATCTGGGCGCAGATCGCGGCGTTCGGCCAGACCATCACCGGCATCCCACTGGACCAGATCGACGACAAGCTCGACGAGTTCCAGCAGCAGATCCTCGACGTCATCGAGACCGACCAGCCCGGCACCGTGCCCCGCTCCTCGCCCGGGGCCGACCCGAGCGGCACCGCCACAGCGAGTACGACGGGGCCCAGCCCGACCGCCGGCGGCACTACCGGACCGAGCCCGACGGCCGGGACCACGAGCGGGCCGAGCCCGACCTCCGCCCCGACCGGCGCCGGCACCGCCACGACCGGACCCACCTCCTCGCCGACGGCCGGCGAGCCCAGCCCCACCGCGGGACCGACCACCGGCCCGACATCCGGTCCTACGTCCGGTCCGACCGCAGGGCCGACCACCGGGCCTACCAGCCCGGGCGCGACGGCGGGCTCCACCGCGCCTCCCAGCCCGACGGACTCCGGGACCGGCACCGCCTCCACCGACGCAGCCACCGGCGCGGAAAGCAGCACGCCGACTCCCTGACTGGACCGTTCGGCGCGCCTGTTTCGGTTTTCGGACCTACGGGTATTCCATGGAGAGACGGACCGTCGCGTGTTCCCCTACCGCGCGACGCATGCTGTGCCCGGTGCGGCACCCACGCAGGCCGACGCAGTCGGTGGCGAGGCGCCCACCGGGCACACGTGCGTCCGGGGCGCGTGTGTCTAGGCCCCGCCGCTGTCCCCGCCGAGCGACCCCGGTGTCGACGGCTCCTCGTCGTCGAGCTGGTGCGACGGGCAGTCAGGGTTTGGGCAGTAGTCGACAGCCACCATCTCCCCGGGCCGCAGCTCCGGCCGGTCCGCATTGGTCTTGTCCATGTCCACCACGGCGTGCGCGAGCTCGGTGCCGCAGTGCTCGCAGTGGGTCGGCCAGTGGGTCGGCTCGTCGCTCGGCTGATCGCTCATCCGGCCACGCTACCGCCGTACTCCGGCAACGACCGTGAACACGAGGGGCTAGGCGTGGTCGGCGACCGCGTCGGTGCCCTCGGCCTCGCGCGCACAGTGGGCGCAGCAGTAGAACCGGCCGGAGACCTGGCTGCCGTGGCCGATCACCTTGCAGCCGCAGTGCTCGCACACCGGGGCCAGCGCATGGATCGCGCACTCGAAGCTGTCGAAGGTGTGCGTCGCGCCGGCGGCGACCACCTCGAAGCTCATCTCGTAGTCGTTGCCGCATACCTCACAGGTGGCCACGTCGACTCCCTCCGGACGGTGCTCTGACGCGTCTTCGATACCCCTCCCGCGGCCGGACCCGCAAGGGGGCGTGGGCCAGGCCTCTGGGACGGGTGTGACCAGTGGGGAATGACCCGAACGGGTCGTGGACGCCGCCGTTCGGCGCCGCTAGCAACCCGGCTCCGACACGCCCGGCGAGGCTTGCGACACGCCGGAAAGACCCCTCCCGAACCGCCCTGACCTGCGGCTTTACCGGCCTCCGAGAAGTTCTTCGACGAGTTTCCCCGAACAAGTTGCGCACCCTGGGGGGCCGACCTAGGGTTACCACTACATCTAGTACTTACACGGCTGTAGTTCTCCACAGATAGTGGTGAGTTGCGCACAGGAAGTCGCCAGATGTCCCCACGTTACCCACAGATTCACCCCCAGGTTCCGGTTGATCGAGCTGGTCGAGATCACCAGGGCGTCACGGCGGAATCCGGGCAGAAACTGTCGGTGGGGAGCGTTGAACTACACGTATGAGAACCGCGTTTCGAGACCGGGAGAGGAGCGGCCGACGTGCACTGCCCGTACTGCCGCAACACCGACACCCGGGTCCTCGACAGCCGGGTGGCCGAGGACGGTGGCGCGATCCGCCGCCGGCGCACCTGCCAGTCCTGCGACAAGCGGTTCACGACCGTCGAGCAGATGCAGCTGACCGTGTTGAAGCGGAGCGGGGCCAGCGAGCCGTTCGCCCGCGACAAGGCGGTCAGCGGTGTCCGCAAGGCCTGCAAGGGCCGGCCGGTCACCGAGGACGACCTGGCCTGCCTCGGCCAGCAGGTCGAGGACACCCTGCGCAGCGAGGGCTGGGCCGAGGTGCCCGCCCACGAGGTCGGCATGGCCATCCTCGGCCCGCTCCGCGAGCTCGACGAGGTCGCCTACCTGCGGTTCGCCAGCGTCTACCGGGCGTTCGAGTCCGCCGACGACTTCGAGGCCGAGATCGCCGTGCTCCGAGCGGAGCGGGCGGCCGCCTCGGTCGTCGACCCGGCTTCGGTGGTCGAGCCCGTCGAGGCCCCCGCCGTACCCACCGGGTAACCCACAGACTGCCCGGCGCGTCGTGGGGAAGCGGCGCGTCGGGCACACCAACTTCGGCATCAGCAGCATTGAGCACCACGGCACGGCCAGCACACAGCGGCACAGCACAGATTTCGACGACGACGTCACCACAGGGGAAGAGGAGCACCACATGACGGAGACCGCCAGCGGCCCGGCACGCAGCACCCGCAAGAGCACCGGCAAGGGCCTGAAGATGGAGCGGGTGTTCTCGACGGAGGGCGTGCACCCCTACGACGAGCTCACGTGGGAGCGTCGCGACGTCGTCCAGACCAACTGGAAGTCCGGCGAGACCGTCTTCGAGCAGCGCGGTGTGGAGTTCCCCGACTTCTGGTCGGTCAACGCCTCGACGATCGTCACCACCAAGTACTTCCGTGGCGCCGTCGGCACCGACGCACGCGAGTGGAGCCTCAAGCAGCTCGTCGACCGGGTCGTGAAGACCTACCGCAAGGGCGGCGAGGACAACGGCTACTTCGCCTCCGTCGCCGACGCCGAGCTGTTCGAGCACGAGCTCACCTGGCTGCTCGTGCATCAGTACTTCTCCTTCAACTCCCCGGTCTGGTTCAACGTCGGCACCCAGAGCCCGCAGCAGGTCTCCGCGTGCTTCATCCTGTCGGTCGACGACTCGATGGACTCGATCCTGAACTGGTACAAGGAGGAGGGCTTCATCTTCAAGGGCGGCTCCGGCGCCGGCCTGAACCTCTCCCGCATCCGGTCGTCCAAGGAGCTGCTCTCCAGCGGGGGCACGGCGTCCGGGCCGGTTTCCTTCATGCGCGGTGCCGACGCCTCCGCGGGCACCATCAAGTCCGGGGGCGCGACCCGTCGCGCAGCCAAGATGGTCGTCCTCGACGTCGACCACCCCGACATCGTGGAGTTCGTCGAGACCAAGGCGCGCGAGGAGGACAAGATCCGCGCGCTGCGCGACGCCGGCTTCGACATGGACCTCGGCGGCAAGGACATCACCTCGGTCCAGTACCAGAACGCCAACAACTCCGTCCGGGTCACCGACGA
>NZ_DASSCL010000040.1:0-58989 GCF_035697785.1 Nocardioides sp. | reverse complement strand
AGACCTCCGGCTGGGCGCACCGGGCCGTGCTCCGCGACTCCGGCGTACACCTGGTGCCGGGGGTGCGCTACCACCGCATCGACGACGACGGCCTGCACGTCACGGTCGGGGAGGGCGACGAGGCCGAGTCCCGGGTGCTCGACGTCGACCACGTCGTCATGTGTGCCGGCCAGGTCTCCGTGCGGTCCCTGTACGACGAGCTGGTGGCGACCACGACCACGCGCCGGGCCGACCCGGGCACCCCGGTCCTATCGGCAGCTCCAGACGTGTACCTCGTCGGAGGCGCCGACGTCGCCGCCGAGCTGGACGCCAAACGCGCCATCGAGCAGGGCACCCGTATCGCCGCCGCCCTCTGACCCGTTGAGACGCGCCTCGGGTGAGTTGAGACGCGCCTGGCGGGCCCTCGAGCGCGCGCTTGAAGCCCCCGCACGCGCGTCTCAACGGTGGGCGGGGCCGAGGTCCTCGTGGGCGCGGTGGCCGGCGGGCTCGATCTGGAACGTCGCGTGCTCCACGTCGAAGTGCGCGGCGACGCAGCCGCTGAACTCGTCGAGCAGCGGACCGACCCCCCGGGCCGCGAGCACGTCGTCGCTCACCGTGACGTGTGCGGAGAGCACCGGGATGCCGCTGGTCAGCGTCCATGCGTGCAGGTCGTGAACGTCGACCACGCCGGGCACATGCGCGAGGTGGTGCCGGATGTCGTCGAGGTCGAGGTGCGCGGGAGTCGTCTCCAGCAGCACGTTCACCGCGTCGCGCAGCAACGTGTAGGACCGCGGCAGCACGAACGCCGCGATCGCCAGCGTGGCGATCGGGTCGGCCCGCTCAAACCCCGTCGTCAGCAGTACGACGGCCGCCGCCACCACCAGCGCCGAGCCGAGCAGGTCGCTGAGCACCTCGAGGTACGCGCCGCGCATGTTCAGCGACTCGTCGCGCCGGCCGCGCAGCACCAGCAGGGACACCAGGTTGGCGAGCAGCCCCACCACGGCGAAGGCCAGCATCGGGCCGGCCTCGACCTCGGGCGGTTCGCGGAGCCGGCGTACCCCCTCGAACAGCAGGTACCCGCACACCACCAGCAGCACCACCGCGTTCACCACGGCGGCGAGGATCTCGGCCCGGTGGTAGCCGAACGTGCGCCGGTCGCTCGCCGGCAGCGACGCGACGTACGACGCCGAGAGCGCGAGCGCGACCGCGGCCCCGTCGGTGAGCATGTGCCCGGCGTCGGCGAGCAGCGCCAGCGAGCCACTGACCCAGGCACCGACGACCTGCACGACCACGAACACGCCGATGATGCCCAGCACCAGCCACAGCCGGGCTCGGTCCTGAGCACGCCCTGCGGCGTGTCCGTGCCCGTGCCCCGCAGTCATGCGACTCAGCCTAGTGAGGCGGCCGGGCCGCCGCGGGCGTCGCGCGCGGGTCACGGTTCCGGTATGCATGGCGCATGCCGCACTCGCTCGTGACGATCCCGGTCCCCGACCTGGAGGCCGTCGTGCGCCCCCGCCTCGAGCGCTCGGCCCCGGACGACGTGCCCGCCGACTCCGACGACACCGTCGCGCACATCACCCTGCTCGGCCCGTTCGTGTCGCTGTCCGACCTCACCGAGGGGGTGCTCGACGAGCTCGAGCGCTTCTTCGCCGACGTCACCCCGTTCGAGTTCGCGCTGACCGGCATCCACCGCTTCCCGGGCGGCACGGTGTACCTGTCCCCGAGCCCGGCCGCCCCGTTCCGGCACCTGACCCATGAGCTGGTCCGGCTGTTCCCGGAGCACCCGCCGTACGACGACGCCTTCGACGAGGTGATCCCGCACCTGAGCGTGCCGATCCCCGAGGGTGAGACGGTCGAGACCCTGGAGTTCGAGCTGTCGCCGCGGTTCCCGCTGACCACCTACGCCCGCGAGGCCGCGCTGTTCTGGTGGGAGCCGGGAGCGAGCCGGACGCTGGCGACGTTCTCGTTCGGTACATCGGCAGCCTGACCGGCCGCGCCGCCGTTCAACCGCGGGTGCGCTTGAGGCCGACGAGCACGAGGGCGACCCCCAGCCCGGCGAGCAGCGGGCCGACGATCGCCCAGAACGCGACCCCGGTCATCGGGCTGCCCTCGAGGTAGCCGAGACCCTGGAACGTCCACACGGCGCCGACCACGAACATCAGGGCGCCGAGCGTGATCGGCAGCGTGCGCTTCATGGCTCGATGCTAGGGCGACCCGCCCAGCCGTCCCTGCATTACCACGACCACCACCCGGCCGCGCGGGCTTCGGGCAACACAGCCTCGTAAGTCAAGGACGACACGCGGTTTTCGCGAAGTTTCCCCGCGAACCGCTCAGCAGGTCCGCCATCCTTGCCGATGACCCCTTCGACCGCACCAGCAACACCTGCCACCTGGGACCCGTCTCATGCCTGCCGCATCGCCCCTCGCCCGACTCCGCCGACCCCGGACCCGGTCCGCACCGGGCCGCGCGCCGGTCCGCAGGCTCGCCTGGCTCGTCGCCACTCTGGTGGTGCTCACCCCGGCCGTCGCCTCCGCGGTGCCGATCGAGGACTTCGCGGGCTACCAGCCGCAGCGCCGGTGCAGTCCGAGCCCGAAGCCGGGCACGGTCGCGCTGTCCGAGTGGCTGATGAGCCGCTACCCGGGCAGCGGCTCGCTGGGCATCTCCCGCGGCTGCGGCTCGAGCGGCGTCTCGGAGCACAAGGAGGGGCGGGCCTTCGACTGGGCGGTC
This sequence comes from Nocardioides sp., assembly GCF_035697785.1. Taxonomy (GTDB): domain Bacteria; phylum Actinomycetota; class Actinomycetes; order Propionibacteriales; family Nocardioidaceae; genus Nocardioides_B. The sequence continues at coordinate 56,283 of NZ_DASSCL010000040.1, read as the reverse complement.
GACCACTCCTCGGCGCGGGACCGCGGCTACGTCGAGGACTTCCTCGGCGCCATCCTGGCGCCCGACGCCGAGGGCAACCCCGCCGCGCTGGCCCGCCGGATGGGGATCATGTACCTGATCTGGGACGACCACATCTACGCGTCCTACCGGGAGTTCGAGAAGCGGCCGTACCTCAGCTCGGGATGCCGGTCCAAGCAGAACTGCTCGGTCACGCTCCGGCACCGCAACCACGTGCACATCTCGCTGTCCCGCGACGGCGGCCACGCCCGGACCAGCTGGTACCACCGTGGCGAGACCCCGCCGCCCGCCCCGGCCCCGGCGCCACCACCCCCACCGACGACGCCGACGACCCCGGCGACCCCAACGCCGCCCGCCCCGCCAGCGGTCCCGTCGAAGCCGAAACCCACCGTCCCCAAGGGCCCGCCGATCGCCGACGAGATCGAGCTCAGCAAGAAGAAGCCCTACAAGCGGATCCGGGTACCGCTCGACGGGTCCACCTGGAAGCCGAAGAAGTGGCGGCTGCGCGCCGGCAAGAAGTACAAGGTCACCGTCTCCGGCCTCGTCGGACTCGGCCGGCCAGACCAGGTCGCGGACGCCACGTGCACCTGGTCGGCCGCCGCCGGAGGCTGGGTGGGTACGCCGGACGCGGCGACCGCGCAGCAGTACGGCACGCTCGACGTCCGCGTGAACGGCAAGGCGGTGCTCGGTAACACGTGCGCCGACAGCCACACCTATGCCGCGGTCGTCGTACCGAGGAAGTCGAAGCCGCTGCGTGTGAAGCTGAAGACCAAGACCCGGGCCACGAGCGGCTCGCTGGTGTTCACCATCTCCCGGCGCCGCACCGACGTGACCCCGGCCCTGCCGACCTACCCTGCGCTGACCCCGGCGCCTGCCGCGCGCACCACCGAGCGCGGCCTGGGGCTGCTGACCGAGACGGTGCAGGTCCCGGCCGCCGCGGCCGACGGCGTCACCACCAGCCAGGAGGTCGAGGCAGGCGCGCGCTACCGGGTGACCGTCTCCGGGGTGGCCGACCTGGGCGGAGGAGTGCAGTCCGACGGCCAGTGCGTCGCGGTCGCCGGCCAGTGGTACCCGCAGGCGTCCCTCGACCTGCGCCAGCCCGGTGCCGACCACGGCAACCTGTACGTCGGCGGCGTCCCGTTCGCCGGCGGGCCGGCTGACTGCGGCACCCACAGCCACGTCTCCGACGTCACCGCGACGACCACCGGGCGTCTTCACCTCGCGCTCTGGGACCCGCTCGGCCCCGCGGGCAACGGCGGCGCGCTGACCGTCACGGTGCAGCGGCTGACGGGGCTCGCCAACCCACGGCAGGTGCGCGGCGAGGCGCCGACCGGAGACGGGCCGTGGACCCAGGCGCGCGACTTCTTCGCGGTCGCGCTCGCCGACCCGGGCGGGACGGTCTCGACGATGCGACTGCGCAAGGGCGAGCGCGTCGACGTGATAGCCCGCGGCACCTACACCTCACACGGCGTGACGGCCGACGCGACCTGCGTCGCCACCGCCGGCGGGTGGGTGCCGCGCGACCCGGGGCTGCTCGTGGAGCAGGACCCGCTCGAGCTCTGGGTCGACGGCGAGCCGCTGGCCTGGCGGCCGTCAGGGCCGAGCACCCCGTGCGCCGACGACCACACCTACGTGACGACGTACGTCGCCGACAAGAGCGGCCCGATCCGCCTCGCGGTGCTCGACCTCGACCACCGCGACAACGCCGGCGCGCTCGAGGTCACCCTGGAGAACCGCCGCTGACAACGATTCGTCTGCGGTCCATGGGGTGAATCACGCGGGCGGATCGCAGACGAATCGTTGTCAGGCGACGGACTTGATCCGGGTGACGAGCACGCTGCCGAGCACGCAGGCAACCGCGGCGGTGACGTACAGGCTGACGTAGCCGCCGGCCGACGTGATGAGCAGCGCCCCGAGGAACGGCGCGAACACCTGCGGCAGCGCGTTGGCCACGTTGATGACGCCGAGGTCGCGTGCGCGGGACGCGGCGGCCGGCAGCACCTCGGTGCACAGCGCGAAGTCGACCGACAGGTAGACGCCGTAGCCCACGCCGAGCACGCAGGCGCCGACCAGCGCGCCGGTCCAGGTCGGGAACAGCGCCAGCGTCAGGGCCGCGGCGCCGGTGACCAGGCCGGCGGCGATGACGAACACCTTGCGGCGGCGGAGCCGGTCCGACCACTGCCCGAACACGACCGTGCTCGCGACGATGAAGACGGCGTAGACGACCGTGAGCACGAAGACCCCCGCCTCCGGGTCGTCGTGCCCGACCGCGTCGTCGAGGTAGAAGTACAGCAGCAGCGTGCCCAGCGAGTTGCCGAGGTTGACCAGGAACCGGGTCAGCCACGCCCACGCGAAGTCCGGGTGCCGGCGCGGGCTGACCCAGAAGCCGCGCACGAAGTCGCGCAGGTTCCACAGCGGGCGCAGCGACGCCGGCAGCGGGACGTCGAGGCTGCGCAGCAGGTACGGCAACGTGAGTACGACGACGGCGGCGGCCGTGGCGACGTACCCCGCGCGGACACCGCCGGTCAGGGTGGCCACCCCGACGCCGCCGACGATGCCGAGCGTCTGGGACACCGCGACCCAGCCGCCGACCACGCCGCGCTGACGCACCGGCACCAGGTCGGGCACCGTCGCGGTCAGCGCCGCGTACATCGCGTTGAGGGCGGCCTGGGCCAGGCACCAGCCCAGCACCATCACCGCGACCGAGTCCGCCACCGCCAGCACGAGCAGGGCCGCCGCCCCGACCAGCGCGCCGCCGAGCACCCAGGGCACCCGGCGGCCGAAGCGCGACGTGGTCCGGTCCGACAGCGCGCCGAACAACGGGTTCGCGACGACCGAGACGGCCGACCCGAGCCCGGTGACCAGGCCGAACACGAACTCCTTGTCCCCCGGCGCGACCAGCTCGGCCTGCTGGGCCAACAGCACCTGGATCGGCCCGAAGAACCCGGCCCAGACGCCGAGGCCGGCCAGCGTGACCCGGGCGACCCAGCCGCCGCCGACCCGTTCGACCGGTTCCGCCAGCCCGGGCAGCCCTGAGGGTCCGGCGTCGTTACCGACGAACCGCGGGGTGGTCAACGCCGGCTCCGGTGGTCCGCGATCACCCGGGCGTACCAGGGGTAGGAGTCCTTCGGGGTACGACGCTGGGTGGCGTAGTCGACGTGGACGAGGCCGAACCGCTGCGTGTAGCCCTCGGCCCACTCGAAGTTGTCGAGCAGCGACCAGGTGTAGTAACCGCGGACGTCGACCCCGGCCGCCGCCGCCTCGGCCACCGCCTGCAGGTGTTGCCGCAGGTAGTCGATCCGGCGGTCGTCGTGCACGGCACCGGCCGGGTCCGGCGGGTCGTCGTAGGCGCAGCCGTTCTCGGTGACCATCACCGGCGGCAGGCGCGCGCCGTAGTCGTCGTGCAGCGACACCAGCAGGTCGCGCAGCCCGTCGGGGACGACCGGCCAGTCGAAGCCGGTGCGCTCGTAGCCGTCGATCTCGACCGGCACGAACGGCAGGTCCCCGCTCGGCGTCTGGGCGATCGGCGTCAGGTCCGTGCCGACCGCGGCGACCCGGGTGGGGTTGTAGTAGTTGACCCCGTAGAAGTCGAGCGGCGCGGACATCAGGCGGAGGTCGTCGGCGACCGGGCCGGGCATCAGGTCCGAGAACCCGGCGGGGTACTCCCCGCGCAGGAGCGGGTCGGCGAACAGCCGGTTCCAGAGCGTGTCGTAGAGCGCCGCCGCCTCGCGGTCGGCATCGCTGTCGGTCGCCGACCAGACGGGCGTGTGGTTGTTGGCCGCGCCGACCGACCGCGCGCCGGCGGTCCGCAGCGCCTGGACGGCGAGCCCGTGCCCGAGCAGCAGGTGGTGGGCGACGGGGAGGGCGTCGAGCATCAGGGAGCGGCCCGGGGCGTGCACGCCGGTGGCGTAGCCGAGCATCGTCACCACGTTCGGCTCGTTGACCGGTGCCCAGTGCGTCACCCGGTCACCGAGCGCCTCGGCCACCACGGCGGCGTACTCCCCGAACCGCTCCGCGGTGGTCCGTTGCAGCCATCCGCCGGCGTCCTCGAGCGGCTGCGGAAGGTCCCAGTGGAACAGCGTGGCCATCGGCTCGATGCCGGCGGCGAGCAGCTCGTCGACGAGCCGGTCGTAGAAGGCGATGCCCGCGGGGTTCACCGGACCGGAGCCGGCCGGCTGGACCCGCGGCCAGGCGACGGAGAACCGGTAGCCGTCGAGCCCGAGGCCCTTCATCAGCGACACGTCCTCGGCGTACCGGTGGTAGTGGTCGCAGGCCTCCGCACCGCTGCTGCCGTCACGGATCCGGCCCGGCACGGCACAGAACGTGTCCCAGACGCTTGCTCCGCGGCCGTCGGCAGCCACCGCGCCCTCGATCTGGTACGACGCCGTGCTGGCCCCGAACAGGAAGCTCGCGGGCAGGGCGTGGAGGTCCGGAATCGTCACGGCGCAACACTGTCAGGAGCGGGCGCCGAGGTGAAAGGTTCGCCGAATCGCCACGCCGGGTGGTCGATTCGTCCACAATCGTCCGCGGGGAGGGGTCAGCAGGACCAGGGGGGTGACTGCATGCGCCGCGAACACGACCAGGGCCGGATCAGGAGTCTGGCGGCGCTGGCTCGCGCCCTGAGCAGGTCCGAGTCGCTGCGGCACCTGCTCGAGCACGCGGCCGAGGAGGCGCTCCGGACGCTGCGGGCGGCGAGCGTCTCGGTCTCCCGGATCGAGCCGGACGGCGTCTCGGTCCGCACCATCGTCAACGTCGGCGACCTCGGTCCGGACGAGGTGCGCTGGCCGGACGACGAGACCTACGAGATGGACGAGTTCGCCAGCCTCAACCTGTCCGCGGACGAGCCGGTGACCTGGCACTGGGTGCGGGGCGAGCCCGGCATCCCGGACTGCGAGCAAGTGCTGCTGGAGCGGCTGGGGAAGGGCTCGTCCCTGTCCGCGCCGCTGGTCGTGTCGGGCGCGCTCTGGGGCGAGGTGTACGCCACCCGGCACATCGGCGCCGAGACGTTCGACCAGGACGACATCGCCTACCTCGAGGCGTTCCTGGCCATCCTCGGCGGTGCGCTGGCCCGGGCCGACCGCGAGGAGACGTTGGCCCAGCTGGCCTACCACGACCCGTTGACCGGGTTGCTCAACCGGCGCGCCATCGACGACCACGCCCGGGTCGCGTTCGAGGTGCCGCCCGGTATGCGCCGTGAGGTCGGCGTCGTGGCACTGGACATCAACGGCCTCAAGCAGACCAACGACCGGCTCGGGCACCAGGCGGGCGACGAGCTGATCCAGCGGGTGGCCGGTGAGCTGGTCCGCTCGTTCGCGGATCTGAAGGCCTGTGTCGTGGGTCGCGTCGGTGGCGACGAGTTCACCGTGCTCAGCGTGGACCTGTCGACCGACCCGCTCGTCGAGCTGGCCGACCAGCTGATCGCGCGCAGCTGGGAGACCGACCCGACGACCGCGCTCTCCGGCGGGGTGGCCTCGGCCGTGCTGACCGAGGACAAGGACCTGACGCCGTCCGAGGTGTTCGTCGCCGCCGACCGCGCCCTCTACGTCGCCAAGCGGGAGCGCCGTCGTACCGCTGTCGTGGCCGACCCGCTCTGACCACGCACGGCCGCGTGCCGCCCGGGCTGTCACGATGGCCCGCATGACCGTCGAGGTACGACGCGCCGCAACCCGACCGACCACGTCGGCCGCCGGGCTGGTGTCGCGGCACTCGTTCTCGTTCGGTGCGCACTACGACCCGACCGACGTGGGCCACGCGGTGCTGGTCGCGCACAACGACGACGACATCCGGGGCGGCGCCGGCTACCCCGACCACCCGCACCGCGACCTCGAGATCGTCACCTGGGTGCTGGAGGGCGGGCTGCGGCACGAGGACTCCGACGGCAACGCCGGAGTGGTGGTGCCCGGGCTGCTGCAGCGGCTCAGCGCGGGCAGCGGCGTGCGGCACTCCGAGCACCACGACCCGGCGGTCGGGCCGGCGGTGCGGTTCGTGCAGATGTGGGTGCTCCCCGACGAACCCGGGCTCACCCCGTCCTACGCCCAGCACGACGTCGGCGCCCTGCTGGACGACGGCGGCCTGGTGCCGGTCGCTTCCGGGCGGCCGGGACTGTCGGTCGACGCTGCCGTGCCGGTGCACACCCGCGACGCGACGCTGCACGTGGCCCGGCTCGGCGGCGCCGCGTCGGTCGGGCTCCCCGACGCGCCGTACCTCCATGTCTTCGTGGCCCGCGGGTCGGCCGACCTCGAGGCCGCCGGCCGGCTCGACGAGGGCGACGCGGCCCGGCTGACGGCCGCGGGCGGGCTGCGGCTGACGGCGTCCGGGCCGTGCGAGGTGCTCATCTGGGAGATGCACCGGGGCAGGTAGTTTGGGAGTACGTCGGCCACATGATCAGGGGTCCTGCCATGACGACGTCGCTGCGCCTGCTCGTCGGCACCGTCACCACCCTGCTCCTGAGCCTGCCCGGCGCCGCGTCCGCGAGCACCAGGACCGTCACGGACGCCGACGACGCCACCGGCCGCCTCGACGTCGCCGCCGCCACGCACGGTCACGACGGACGGCTGGTGGAGCACACGATCCGGATGCAGCGACGGTGGCCGTCGACGGTGCTCGAGGAGGGCGGCGTGACGATCGTGTTCCGGATCGGCGACCGCTACCGCACCCTCGAGATCGAGCACCGCAGGGGCGAGCTCGTGGGCGAGATCTGCACGGAGACCCCGCGCGGCTCCCTCAGGAGCTGCACGCGGGACGTCGGCCTGGCCCGGCCCGACCGGTTCACGCTGCAGGTCACGCTGGCGAGCCGCCTGTTGAAGAAGCAGCCGCTGTCGTCCTACGAGTGGCGCATCGTCACGCTGCTCGACAACGGCGAGTCCGGCTGCACCGAGACGGTCTGCCTGGACCAGGTCCGCGACGACGACCGCTGGGTGCGGCACCGCCTCTGACGCCGGGAGGCGCCGACGTCCTACCGTGGTGGGGCACCGCCGCCGACCCCGGGGGACCGTGATGTCGCACCGCTACTCCGTCCCGCTCGCCCTGGCGACGGTCGTCGGCCTGCTGCTGCCGGCGTCGTCGTACGCCGACACGGCGAAGGTCGCGGACGCCGACGACACCCACGGGCGGTTGGACATCGCGCGCGTCACGCACACGCACGTGCACCACCGGCTCGTGCACACGATCCGGATGCGGGCCGGCTGGAAGGCCAGGGTGCTGAGGAAGGGGCGGCTCACGGTGATGTTCAAGTCCGGGTCGCGCTACCGGACCATCGAGCTCGACTACCGGCGCCGGCACCTCGTGGCCACGATCTGCCGCGACGAACGCCTTGCCGGCGGCGAGCTCGTGAACTGCTCGGACGAGGTCGGGCTGGACCGGCCCGACGGCCGCACCGTCACGGTGACGGTGCGGAAGCGGCAGGTCCGCAAACCCGGCCGGCAGGGGTACAAGTGGCAGGTCACGTCGTTCCTGCAGAGCGGACAGGGCGAGTGCCCGCGGGGGCGGCTCTGCGTCGACTCGCTGCCGGGCGCGGATCCGTGGATCCGGCACGGCCTGCGGCACTGAGCCGGTGGGTCCTAGACGAGCACGCGGAGCGAGGCGGGCCGGACCTCGGCGGTGACCGGCAGCGGCCCGAGTGGCTCGCCGTCGCCGTACGCCGTGACGCCGGCGCCGGCCAGCGAGACCCGGCGACCGCGCAGCAGAAGCACCTCGTCGAGGTCGACGTGCGTGCCGTCGTAGAGCCGCGGCAGGTTGCGGACCAGCCTCAGCTTGGAGGCGGCCCGGACCACGACCACGTCGAGCAGCCCGTCGGTGAGCGAGGCCCGTGGGGCGACGCGCATGCCGGCCCCGTAGTACGCCGAGTTCGCGACGACGACGGTGTAGGCCTCCTCCTCGAGGCGTTCCCCGTCGACGTCGAGGGTGAACCGCACCGGGTCGAACCGGACGATCGCGCGGACGGCGGCGCAGGGGTACTGCAGCACGCGCGGCAGCCGGCCGCTCCGGTCGACGATCTCCGAGGCGAGGGAGTCGACCCCGGCGTAGACGCTGCCCAGCACCACCCGGTCGCCGGCGACCACCACGTCCACCGCCATCGGCTCACCCTCGAGCAGCGTGTGGGCGACCTGGCGCGGGTCCGCGCTCAGCCCGAGCATGCGCGCGAAGTCGTTGCCGCGACCCGACGGCACCACCCCGAGGACTCCACCGGCGTCCACGACGGCGGTGGCGACCGACGACAGCATCCCGTCCCCTCCCACGGCGACCACCACGTCCCCACGGCTCGCGGCCTCCCGGGCCAGGTCGGCGCAGGCGGTCGGACCGGGGCTGTAGGTCACCCGCACCTCGGCCCCCGCCTCGCGGAGCAGCCGTGCCACCGGCACGGCGGAGCCGGGGGCCGCGCCGCCGCCGGACATCGGGTTGACCAGGCAGTGGAACGACCGGCGGCCGGGCGTCACGGGACCAGCACGCCGGGGTTGAGTACGCCGTTCGGGTCGAGACGGTCCTTGACCGCGCGCAGGATCTCGACACCGACGGGACCGATCTCCTGGGCCAGCCAGGGCCTGTGGTCGCGGCCGACCGCGTGGTGGTGGGTGATCGTCGCGCCGGCCGCGATCATCGCGTCGGACGCGGCGGCCTTCGCGGCCGCCCACTGCTCCAACCCGTCGCCCACCTGGCGGGCCGCGACCGTGAAGTACAGCGAGGCGCCGGTCTCGTAGACGTGCGAGATGTGGCAGAGCACGATCGGTCCGCCGCCGCCGTTGGCTGATGCCGGGGTGAGGGCGGCCGTGAGCGCGGCGGACATCTCGTCGTACAGCCGCGGGAGGTTCGACCAGAACGTCGCGGTCTCCAGCGTCTCGACCAGCACGCCGATGTCGAGCATCGCGTCGCGCAGGTAGGGCCCCTTGAACCTGCCCGCCGCCCAGCCCGCGCCGTCGTCCGCGCCGAGGGACCTGCCGCCGCGCTTCTCGAGCCGGGTCGCGACCACCCTCCGCCGAGCCTCGACGGCTTCCGCGGTGCCCTCGAACCCGGTCACGACCAGGCAGCCGCCCTCGCCGCCGGCGCCGATCTCATCGGGCTTCGCCAGGTTGAGCGCGGTCTCGTTCTCGTCGGAGAGCCGGAGCACGGTCGGGGCGTCGCCCGACTGCGCCAGGTCACGCAGTGCCGCGACGCCCTCGGGGAACGACGCGAACCGCCAGGTCTCGTAGACGGCTGTCTCCGGCGCCGGCCGGACCCGCACGGTCACTGCGGTGATCACGCCGAACGCGCCCTCGGAGCCGAGCACCAGCTCGCGCAGGTCGGGCCCGGCGGCGTTCGCCGGGGCGCTGCCGAGCTCCAGGTCGCCGACCGGGGTCGCGACCCGCAGCGCGACCACGAGCTGGTCGAACCGGCCGTATCCCGACGACGCCTGGCCGCTGGACCGGGTGGCCGCGAAGCCGCCGATCGAGGCGTACTCGAAGGACTGCGGGAAGGGCCCGAGGGTGAGGCGGTGCTCGGCGAGCAGCGCCTCCGCCCGGGGGCCGAGCAGCCCGGCCTCGAGGACCGCGGTGCCCGAGACCCGGTCGACGGCCACCAGCCGGTCGAGCCGGCGCAGGTCGAGCGCCAGCACCCCGGCGTACCCGTCCCGGCGCGCGACCAGGCCGCCCACGACCGACGTACCACCGCCGAAGGGCACCAGCGCGACCCGGTGCTCGCTGCACCAGGAGACGACCGCGGCGACCTCGTCGTGCCCGGCGGGCAGCACGACCGCGTCGGGGGCGTCGTCCGCGTCGCCGTGCCGCATCCGCAGCAGGTCGGGGGTGGACTTGCCGCGCGTGTGCCGGACCCGGGCCTCGTGGTCGACGCGCACCTGGTGGTCCCCCACCAGGTCGCGGAGGCCGGCGAGCAGGTCCTCCGGCAGTCGCGGCGCGGGCAGTCGTACGTCGGACAGGGGGGTGGTCGGGTGCTCGGCCGCCGGTCCAAACGCCAGCTCGACGAGCCCGCGGGCCTCCTCGGACAGGGGGTGCGCCTCGGCCGGGTCGCCCCAGCGGGCCCAGTGCATCTGTTCCGTCATGTGATACAGTGTGACATATGACGTCACTTCGTCACAACGGTCCCGATCCCGACGCCTCCGGCACGGACCGGGCCCTCGACGCCGCCCGGGCGGCCATCCTCGCCGTCGGCTGGAAGCGCACCACCCTCACCGACGTCGCGCGCCGGGCCGGGGTGTCCCGGATGACGCTCTACCGGCGCTGGCCCGACATGCAGACGCTGCTCGCCGACCTGATGACCCGCGAGTGGTCGGTCGTCGTGGAGGACCCGGCCGACATGGGGCTCACCGAGGGCGCCTCGACCCTGGACCGGATCGTCGGCGGGATCGGCGCGACCGTGGTGGCGCTGCGGGAGAACGACCTGTTCCGCAAGATCGTCGAGATCGACCCGGAGCTCCTGCTGCCGTATCTGCTCGACCGGCGCGGGCGCACCCAGGACCGCATCCTCGCCCTTGTGGAGACCGCGCTGGCGGAGGGGCAACGCAGCGGCGACGTGCGACCGGGCGACCCCGGGCTGATGGCGCGCACGCTGCTGCTCGCCACGCACGGCTTCGTCCTGTCGGCGCACACGATGAGCGACCCCGCCGGGGAGGACCCGGCATCCGGCATGGACGTCGACCCGGGGCTCGACGTCGAGCTGCGCAACCTCGTGCAGCGCTACCTCGCACCGTGACCCACACCGGTGCCGGCGCCCTCAACGCGGCCGGTCGCGAGCGGGGGCTCGCGGAGGCCACGGACGGCCGGGTCGTGGACCTGCTCGTCGTCGGGCTGGGCGTCACCGGCGCCGGCGTCGCGCTCGACGCGGCCGCCCGTGGCCTCGACGTGGTCGCGGTCGACGCCAACGACCTCGCGTTCGGAACCTCGCGCTGGAGCAGCAAGCTCGTGCACGGCGGGCTGCGCTACCTCGCGCAGGGGCAGCTCGGCGTCGCCCACGAGAGCGCGGTCGAGCGCGGGCTGCTGATGACGAGGACGGCCCCGCACCTGACCCGCGCGCTGCCGATGCTGATCCCGCTGGTCCCGATGGTGACCCGCGGTCAGGCCGCGACCGCGCGCGCCGGGCTCCTCGCCGGGGACGCGCTGCGGTCGGGCGCGCGCACCCCGCACGGCGTACTCCCCCGGCCGCGGCGGCTCGGCCGCACCGAGACCCTGGCGCTCGCGCCGTCGCTGCGGAGCGCCGGCCTGCGCGGCGGCCTGCTCTCGTGGGACGGGCAGCTCGAGGACGACGCGCGGCTGGTGGTCGCCCTGGCCCGCACCGCGGCCGGCCGTGGGGCCCGGGTGCTCACCCGGACCCGCGTCGAGGCTCTCTCCGGAGACGGGGCGTCCGTGCGCGACGAGGTCACCGGCGCCGCGCACACCATCCGGGCCCGCGCCGTCGTCAACGCCACCGGGGTCTGGGCGGGCACGCTCGACCCCGGGGTGAGGCTCCGACCGTCGCGCGGGACCCACCTCGTGCTGGGCCCGACCGCGCTCCCCGGCCTGCGGGTCGCGGTGATGGCCCCGGTGCCGGGCGAGCGCAACCGGTTCGTGTTCGCGCTGCCGCAGCCCGACGGCCGGGTCTACGTCGGGCTCACCGACGAGCCCGTCGACGGACCGCTGCCGGACGTGCCCGAGCCGACCGAGGCCGAGATCGGCTTCCTGCTCGACGTGATCTCGGCGGTGCTCGACCACCCGTTCCACCGACACGACGTCGCCGGAGCGTTCGCCGGGCTGCGCCCCCTGCTCGACGCCGGCGGCCGGACCGCCGACCTGTCCCGTCGGCACGCCGTGCTGACCTCCCGTGACGGCATCGTCACGATCGTGGGCGGCAAGCTGACCACCTACCGCCGGATGGCCGAGGACGCCGTCGACGCCGCGGTCGCCCGGGCGGGTCTCACCGCGGCGCCCTGCGCGACCCGGGCCCTGCCGCTGGTCGGTGCCGCTCCGCGCGAGCACCTCGCCGCGCTCGAGCAGCCGCCCCGCCTGGTCCGGCGCTACGGCACCGAGGCGGCCGACGTGCTCGTCGACGCCCGCGCTCGCACCGGGCTGACCGACGACGAGCTGCTGTCCCCGGTGGCCGACGGCGTGCCGACCACGCTGGCCGAGCTCGTCTGGGGCGTGACCCACGAGGGTGCCCTCGACGTGGCCGACCTGCTGGACCGGCGTACCCGGGTCGGCCTGGTCGCCGCCGACCGCGTCGCCGCGACCCCGGCCGCCGAGCACGCGCTCATTATCGCCGCCCTCACCCCCGCCCCCGTCCACCCCACTTGACCGCCCCCGATCGATACGACGCGACGGAGTTGCCGTCCGGGCGGCGCGGCGACAACCGGTACGTCGCGTCGTATCCGGGAGCGCGCGTCAGGAGGCCAGGCCGGTCACGACCTCGGCGCCGGGGAGCTCGGCGAGGGCCGGGCCGGGGAGCAGCAGCTTGGACCGTCGTACGCCGCTGCCGATGATCGCGACGTCGATGTCGACGACGGCCGCGTCGACGAGCAGCCGCCACCCGGCGGGCAGCCCGACCGGCGTGATGCCGCCGTACTCCATCCCGGTCTCCTCGACCGCCCGCTCCATCGGGTGGAACGACGCCTTGCGCACGTCGAGCAGCCGCTTCACCAGGTTGTTGACGTCGGCCCGGGTGTCGGCGCGTACGACGCAGGCGGCGACCCGTTCATCGCCGGCACGCTTGCCGGAGACGACGACGCAGTTGGCGCTCGCGTCCAGCGGCAGGCCGTAGGCCTCGGTGAGGGCGGCCGTGTCCGCCAGGTCCGGGTCGATCTCGACGACCCCCACGCGCTCTGCCGTCGCCAACGTGCCGAGCGCGGCCCGCACCGAGGGCGCGAGCAGGTCGGGCCGGTCGAGCGCGGGCACGGTGACGAGGGAGCCGAGCTGCATGCCGCCCACCCTAGGCAACGATTCGTCTGCGATCGTCCCGCGGAAAACACCCCATAGATCGCAGACGAATCGTTGTAATCGGCTCTCAACATCGTCCCGTTTGTGGGCTATGGTGCCGAAGCATCTGGCTCGAGGGGGCCCGGAGGGCGGAATGTTCGCCTTCGGTACAGAGCAGTCCCCGACCTGGTCGACTCGGGCTCCGTCTGCACGACAAGCCCGACGTCTCCGGCCTCATCCACCGGGGCAGCCGGGCTCACGAACCCCGGAGGGAACCTTGCCAGCCACACCCAGAAAGCGCGGCCTCGCGCTCGTCGCGGCCGCCGCCGGACTCGCGCTCGTCGCCAGTCCGCTCGCGCTGACGTCGGGCGCCACCGCCGACGAGACCTCGACGACCGCCTCGGCGCCGAGCAAGGACAAGGCCAAGAAGGCGAAGAAGAAGCGGATCAAGGTCGACCTGTTCGCGATCAACGACTTCCACGGCCAGCTCGAGACGGTTCCCCCGGACACGCGGCCGGGCCGCCAGTCGACCGGTGAGGTCCTCAAGGGCAGCATCGACTTCCCGGCGGGCGGCGTGGAGTACCTCGCCACCCACCTCAAGCGGCTGCGCGCCAGCTCGGCCGACCGCGGCGCGAAGAGCTTCACGGTGGCAGCCGGCGACCTGGTCGGTGCGACGCCGCTGCTCTCGGCGGCCTTCCACGACGAGCCGACCATCGAGGCCATGAACGAGATCGGCCTGCAGATCTCCTCCGTGGGCAACCATGAGTTCGACGAGGGCTACCGCGAGATCAAGCGGCTGCAGAAGGGCAAGTGCCTCAACGACGGCGCCGGTGCCAACAACCAGAACTCCTGCCCGGACGCGGCGAACCCGTTCGAGGGCGCGGACTTCAAGTACCTCGCGGCCAACGTGAAGTTCGAGAACACCCGCAAGCCGATCCTCGCGCCGTTCAACATCAAGAAGGTGCAGGGCCAGAAGGTCGCCTTCATCGGCATGACCCTCAAGGACACTCCCAACATCGTGACCAAGGCCGGCGTAGAGGGCCTGTTCTTCAAGGACGAGGTCAAGACCGTCAACAAGCTCGTCCCCCGCCTGCGTGACCGCGGCGTCAACGCGATGGTCGTGCTGCTGCACCAGGGCGGCGTGCCGGTCAGCCTCACCGAGCCCAACGGCTGCGACCAGGTGACCGGTCCCGGCATCGACATCGCCAAGGCGCTGCACCCCGAGATCGACGTGGTCGTCGAGGGTCACACCCACCTGCCCTACAACTGCACCGTGCTCGACCCCGCCGGCAAGAAGCGGCTGGTCACCAGCGGTTACTCGACGGGCCGGACCATCACCGAGCTCCGGCTCAAGCTGAAGGGCAAGAACGGCGAGGTGATCCGCGGCAAGTCGCGCGCGATCACCCACATCGTCACCAACAGCGACGGTACGGCGGCCGACTCGGCGCTGACCGCGCTCATCGCGCGCTACAAGACCCTCGTCGCGCCGATCGAGAACAAGGTGCTCGGCAAGCTGGCCCCGGCGGAGACGCCGAACCAGAGTCTGTCCCGCACCCCGGTTCCCGACCCGGCCAACACGGAGAACCCGACCGCCGCCGGCGAGGACTTCGCGCTCGGCAACCTGATCGCGGACAGCCAGAAGCTCGACCCGTCCACGGGCGCCACGCGTCCGGTGATCGCGTTCATGAACCCGGGCGGCATCCGCGCCAACCTGGTCGAGAATGCCGCGGGTGACGTCACCTACGGGGCCGCGTTCTCGGTGCAGCCGTTCAACAACTACGTGGTCTCGATGGACCTGACGGGTGCGCAGGTCCGTTCGGTCCTCAACGACCAGTGGAACGGCCGCAACGAGGCCGTCAACGTGATCCTGCAGGTCTCCGGGCTCCAGTACACCTACTCGCGCGCTGCGGCTGCGGGTACCGGCGACGCCATCGTCGGCCCGATTCGCGTCGACACCAACCGCGATGGCGTGGTCGACGCGGACCTCGACCCGGCGGCGACCTACCGGGTCGTGGCGAACTCGTTCCTCTCCGACGGTGGCGACGGCATGCCGACGCTTGCCACCGGGACGAACAAGTTCTTCGGCGGGCTCGACATCGACGCCCTGGCGGCGCACCTGGCCGCCAACAACCCCTACACCCCCACGGCGGAGACGCGCATCACGAGGGTGAACTGATCCACACCGCATGACAGGAGGGGGTGGCCCGGTGGGCCACCCCCTCTTGCTTTGCCCGGTGTCGGGGCCGCCGAGGACTAGCCGGCGACCTCCTGCCGGAGCCGGAGCCCGGCGAGGGCCGCGAGCAGGAGCGTGACACCGGTGACGAGCAGGATGCCTGCGGCTCCGAGCGAACCCTCGGCCCAGTCGTAGAGCGCCTCGGGAACCGCGACCGTCACGGCCAGCACGCCGGTGACCAGGTAGGGCCACGCCCGGGTGCCGACGTACAGCCCGAACGCGACCACGCCGAGGGCGGCGGTGGCGACGTAGGCGACCCAGGAGTGCGCGTCGCCGATCGCCAACTGGGCGCCGATGAACGCGATCACGCAGCCGAGCGCGCGGCCCAGGGTGAGCTCGAGCCAGACGTGCCGCTCCGCGAGCACCAGCCAGATCCCGCCGAGGCCGAGGACGCTCAGCGCCAGCGGGACGATGCTGGTGGAGTCGGAGGGCAGAGCCGTCAGCCCCGCCGTCACCGTGACGAAGGCGGCGACGGCGGTGGCCAGCTGGCCGATCGGGGAGGGGATCACGACATAGCCCGCCAGCGCCGCGACCAGGCCGGTCAGTGCGGCCAGCAGCAGCACGACATCGGGCTCGCTGAGGGTGTCGCCCAGCCAGAGACCGACCCCGAACGCCGCGCAGGCCGCCGCACCGGCGAGCAGCACCGAGGCCAGCCGGCCGCGGATGTCGTCGTTCGGGTCCGCCGCGCGCCGGACCGGACGCGCCAGGACGAGGCCGCCGGCCGCGAGCACCAGCGCGCTCGTCAGGAGCAGGCCGACCTGACCGCCGAGGCCGAGCTCGTCCCAGGTCTCGCTCAGGAAGAGCCAGGCGGCACCGACCACGAAGGCGGCCCCGACGTAGCCGGCGATCTCAGCCATCCTCCGTCGTAGCGGGGTGGCGGGCATCGGCTCGTCGGCGAGGGCGTTGCGTACGACGGTCTCGGCCTCGCCTGCACGCGCCGGGTCGAGCAGGCCGGCCCCGACGAGGCCGTCGACGACGGCGGAGGCTCTGGTGCTGGTCATGGCACCAGGATCCCGTTTCGAGGGAGGCGGGCGACAGAGTAGCCGTACCTAGTTCTGGCTGCGGGAGTCCGTGCCGCGTGGCAGCTGGAACAGGAACGTGGTGCACGGGGCGTCGGCCAGGGTGAGCCGGCCACCGAGAGCCTCGGCGATCTCCGCCGCGACCGTCAGGCCGATCCCCAGCCCCTGTCCGGCACTGCCGACGTTGCGGTGGAAGACCTCGTCGCGGGGGCGGTCCCGGCCCTGGTCGCTGACCCGGATGTCGACGTGGTGGTTCTCCTCGAGGAGCGCCACCGTGACGGTGCCGCGCCCGTGCCGCAGCGCGTTGTCGACGAGCACGTCGAGCACCTGCTCGACCGGCCCCGGAGCCTGGTGCGCGTGCACCTCGCCGGCGACCGCGAGGGCGATGTCGCGGGTGCCCGCCGCGGGACGCCACCGCTCCACCGTCCCGCGCACCACCTGGGCCATGTCGATATCCTCCGAACGACCGATCCGCCGGGCACGCGCCAGGTCCAACAGGTCGGTGACCGTCGCCTGCAGCCGGTCCACCTGCGCCAGCGAACGGGTCAGCTCGTCGGCGACCGGTCTCGGCGTCTCCGGCCAGAGCGACAGGTCCTCGAGCTCGAGCCGCAGCGCGGTGATCGGGGTGCGCAGCTGGTGGGAGACGTTGGAGGCGAACTCCCGCTCGCGCTGCACCAGGTCGTGCAGCTGGCCGGCGCTCTGCTCGAGGGCCCGCCCGATGGTGTCGGCCTCCGGTACGTCGTAGCGCGGGATGCCCAGGTCGAACCGGCCGCGACCCAGCTCCACCGCGTAGCCGGCGAGCTGCTGGAACGGCCGCGCCAGCAGCACGGCGGCGGCGTAGGCCAACCCGGCCGAGACCACGACCAGCAGCATGCCGAGCACGACGATGGGGGTGAGCGCGTTGGACACCCTCTCGTCGACCAGGAACTCCGACCGTCGCAACGTGACCTCGCCACCGCCGTCGACCAGGGCCGACTCGGACAGGTCGGACTCCTGGTCGGCTGTCCGGTAGTCCGCGGCCGTCGCCGTGACCTCGGTCCCGTCGGCGGCGACGTAGTCGATCCGCTCGGCGTCGTTCAGGTGCCGGGAGAGGTACGCCGCGTCGACGGGCGCCCCGGCGCTCTCCCGCGCGGCCACCAGCTCGGCGAGCAGCACGACGGACCGCTCCAGCTTGCGGTCCTCCGCGGCGGTGACCACGTCGTTCAGGCTGTAGGCGCGGGCCACCGAGAACACCACGAGGATCCCGAGGGCCAGCAGCACGAAGGCGCCGACGATGCGCTCACGCATCGGCGGTGGCGCCCTCGATGCGGAAGCCGACGCCACGCACGGTGACCACGCGCGCCGGGCTGTCGCCGTCCTCGAGCTTCTGGCGCAAGCGGCCCACAGTGACGTCGAGCGTCTTCGTGGAGCCGTACCAGTTCTCGTCCCAGACCTCGTCCATCAGCCGCCCGCGGGTAACGACCTCGCCCGGCGCCTCCACCAGCATCGCCAGCACGTCGAACTCCTTCGACGTCAGCGCCACCTCGCGGTCCTCGACGAACACGCGACGGGAGCGCGGGTCGACCCGGAGCGCTGCCGTCCCGTCGGCGTCCGGTGCGGGTGTGGGCCGCGGCTCGGCGACCGGCGTCGCCCGCCGCATCAGCGCGCGCACCCGCGCGAGGAGCTCCGCCAGTCCGAACGGCTTGGCGAGGTAGTCGTCGGCTCCCACGTCGAGGCCGACCACGCGGTCGAGCTCGCCGTCGCGGGCCGTGAGGATCAGGATGCCGACGCGTGGGTCGAACTCCCGGATGCGGCGGCACACGTCGAGGCCGTCGATGTCGGGGAGGCCGAGGTCGAGGATCACCACCCCGACGTCGCCGGCGCGGGTGCGCTCGACGCCCGGCTCTCCCTCGGCGACCCGGACCGCGTCGTACCCCTCGCGCTGGAGGGTGCGCAGCAGGGGTGCCGCGATGCCGTCGTCGTCCTCCACGACCAGCACGGTTCCCGGCATAAGGGACAGATTAGTCAACTCTTCCGTCGTCACGTCCGCGCCGGCTTCTTGGTGCCCCGGAGGTCTCGCACGCCGAGGAAGGCGATGACGATCTCGCAGACCAGTGCCACGGCACCGGCCCACCCGATGTCTCCGCGGAGCTCCTGAGCCGCCGGCAGCCCGACGAGGGCGTTGAGCGCCTGGCCGACGAACGCGACGGCCGCCGCCCCGGCGGCGAGGACGCGCCCGTCGATGCGACCGGCGAGGGTCCGGACGGCCGCCGCGAGCGACACCACCGCGATGCCCGCACCGACCACCGCGAGGTATCCGGCCGCCTGGGCCAGGTCCGGCAGCCGCAGCAGGAACACCAGCCCGAGGACGGTGCTGGCCACCACCGTGAGCGGCGAGCGCACGGAGCGGGCTCGTTCGGCCATCAGAAGTCCTTGTCCTTGGTGCCGGTCTCGGTGACCGGCGTGGCGGCGCACGCGGCTCCCGCGGGAGTCCGCACGGACGTCGACGGGGTCCAGACCATGTGCGCCTTCCCCGAAGCCGTCTTCAGTGCGGCCGGGTCCGAGACGGCCCCGAGGGTCACCGTGACGACGCTGCGGCTCACGCCTCCGGTCGTGCTCACCGTGTGCGTGACGAAGCCGGCGGACGTGAGGTTCTTGGAGACGAGGTCCCGGAACAGGGCGACCTGGCCGAGGTTCGCCCCGGTGAAGCCGAGCGTGTCCTGTTTGGCGGTCTGGTTCAGGTCGATGGTCAGCGCGCGGCTGCCGGTCCCGTCCCAGCCGGCGACCACGGTGGCCGGGTCGACGACGGCGCTGTAGGTGAGCACCAGCTGGTCGCCCGGCTGGATCCTGCCCGGCGCAATGCCGTCGACGGTCTGGACGTCCAGCGCCCGCAGCGGGCGGTTGTCGACGGTCACCGTGACCTTCGACGACAAGACCGTGCCGTTGTCGCCGTCGGTCAGCACCGCCTGCAGGTCGAAGCCCGCGGTGGTGGGCGTCGCGGTGGTGGTGTCCCACGAGCAGGAGTACGGCGCGGTGGCGTCGGTGCAGATCGTCGTCCACGTAGAGGTCCCGGGCGGTGCCCACCGGAGCGCCACGTTCTTGACGCCCTTGGTCGAGGCCGCGTCGGCGCCCAAGGTGACGGTGCCGCTGACCGTGCCGCCGGGGTTGGTCACGGAGACGCTGGACACGGTGTTGTTCACCGTGCGCTGCTGGGCCGAGGTGAGGGTGGTGTTGCCGGCGAGGTCGGTGCCGACCGCGCGCACGGCGTAGCTCCCGTCGGCCACCGATGCGGTTCGCCAGTCGCAGCTGTAGGGCTCGTCCTCGTCGGCACAGAGCGTGGTCCACGACTGGGAGCCGGCCGGTGCGTACTGGAAGGCGACGGTGTCCACGCCCGAGACCGCGTCGGCCGCCGTCGCGGCCAGGACGACCGTCCCGGAGAGGGTGCCGGACGGCACGGTCAGGACGACGCTCGGCGCAGCGTTGTCGACGACGACGTCCGCCAGCACATCCACGACCTCCTGGCCGCCGACGACGGCCCGGGCCCGCACGTCGTAGGTGTCGGCGAGCTGTCCGGTGTTCCAGGTGCAGCTGAGCGTCCGGGCCGTGGTCGTGCACCCGGAGACGTCGGTCCAGCTCGTCGTACCGGCCGGTGCGTACTGGATCTTCAGGCTGACCGAGGCGGATGCAGGGGCCACGACGGACGCGCTCAGCACGACGCTGCCCCGCACGTTCTCGGCCAGCGCTCCGAGGGTCACGGAGGCGGCGTTGGCGACGGTGGCGGTGGCGGTGGCCGAGGCCGCGGAGTTGCCGGCGGTGTCGACGGCGACGGCACGCAGCTGGTGGGCCCCGTCGCCGACGGTCGTGGTGTCCCAGGAGCAGGTGTACGGCGCGGTGGCGTCGGTGCACAGCGGGGTCCAGGCGCCGGCGACCAAGCGCTGGATCGTCACGCTCGCGACCGCGCCGTGCTGGTCGGCGGCGGTGGCGGTGAGCAAGGCGGTGCCGCTCACGGTCCCGGGGCTCGTCACGGCCACGGTGGGGGCGGTCCAGTCCGCGGCAGAGGTGACACCGACCTGGGCGGTCGTGGTGGAGGTGAAGGTCGCCGAGGAGAGGCCAGCCGCGCCGGCCGCCACCAGGACGAGGCCGGCGGCGGCGAGCAGACGGAGTCCGGAGGTGCTCACGGCTCAGGCGCTCCGCGTGGTCACGGCGGGGCGGGCGCCGCCGGTCGGGCCGGGTGCGGGGCGCAGGGCGCGGAGCAGCTGCACCAGGCTGGCGAGGGCGACCAGCGCGGCCGGCAGGCCGGTCACGACGATCCGCGTGGCCCGGTCCGCGAGCGCGATGAACACGTGTCCCACCGCCGGTACGGCGAAGGACATCCGCGGCTGCCGGTCGGACTCGAGGCGGAACGTCCACGGGTCGACGTCCGCGTTGGCGTCGCCCTTGGTGCGGTAGACGGTCTCGCCCTCGGCGGTCTGCCGGATCCTGTGGATCCGGTGCGTGACCAGGTTGTCGATGCCGGCCTCGGCGGGCGGCAGGTAGGTGATCACGTCGCCCACCCGGAGGTCCTCGACCGGCACCGGCTCCTCGAACACGACGGAGCCGATCTCGAAGGTGCCCGCCATCGAGCCGCCGGTGATCACGTAGCGCTCGTAGCCCAGCAGGCTCGGCAGCATGAACGCGAGGGACCCGACGATCACGAGCGCGATCACGGCGTTGCCCAGGAAGTGGGGCAGGCGCATGGCAGCGGACATGGGGGCCGACCTTCGAGTGAGGAGGACCCTGGCAGGGGCTCGGGGGAGGACCCCTGCCAGGGGGACTGGGAGGCGGGTGTTACTGGTTCGTGGTCCCGCCGTCGAGCTGGGTGGCGACCCACTCGTAGGACGCGCTGGCCGTCCTGTCCTGCTGGGTGTTGGGCGCGGTCGCGTCGAGAGCCACGGAGAAGGTGTAGGTCTTCGACGCACCGGCGGCGTACTGGCCGAGGTCGACGAGCTCGTTGTCGGCGAGGCCGCCGAAGTTGCCGGTGTAGAGCGTCTTGGCGCCGTCCGTGATGGTCAGCTTCAGCATGTCGGCGTCGAACGCGTTCGCCGACGACGTCTCGCGGAGGGTGAAGGTGCCCGGCAGCGTGCCGGTGTTCTTGATGACGACGGAGCCGTTGACGACGTCGCCCGGCTTGAGGTTGCTGAGCCCGAAGATCTGGGCGCCCGCTTTGCTGTTCGACTGCAGCAGGGTGCCCGAGGTGACGGTGCTCGCGGCGTTGGCGCTCTGCGACGAGAACGTCGCGCCGGAGCCGACCGCGACGGCGCCGGCGGCCAGCAAGGTGGCCAGCGGAACGAGGACCTTGCGTGAGGTGGTGCCGTTCATGGTGAGGGTCTCCCAGTTCGTGGTTTCAGCCTGTGACTACGAAGGTAGGGAGGCCTCGACCACGCCCGGGTAACCCGGAATGCTCAGCACTTCCACATTTGGGTAACACCGTCCGGAACGGCCCGGTTCGCACCGTTACCGGGCAGCGCGCAGGAGCTCCTCGAGCAGCGGCCCGGCGGTGCGCGAGCCGGACTCGCCCACCTCGACGAAGGCCGCAACCGCCAGGTCGCCCTGGGCGCCGACCATCCACGCGTGCGTCTGCAGCGGCTGCTCGTCGCCGAACTCGGCGGTGCCGGTCTTGGCGATCACGGGCGGGCCGGGTACGTCGAGGAGGGCGGTGCCGCTGCCTCCGGTCACCACGCCGCGCAGCAGCCGTCTCAGCGTGGCCGCCTCGCCCGCGGTCAGCGGTTGCCCGGGATCGACGTCGTCGGCCGGCTGGTCCGGCAGCAGCCGTGGTACGACGGTGCGCCCCTCCGCCACCGACGCCATCACCGCCGCCATCGCCATCGGGGACGCCAGCACCTGGCCCTGGCCGATCATGGCCGCGGCTCGTGACGTCTCGGACTCGGGCTCCGGCACGGAGCCGAAGTAGGCCGGGAAGCCGAGGTCGTGGTCGACGCCCAGGCCGAGGGCGGCGGCCGCCCCGGCGACGTCGTCGGCGCGGTCGCGGGCGTCGATGAACGCGGTGTTGCAGGAGTTCGCGACCGCGTCGGCCAGCGTGATCCGCCCGTTGGCGCCGGCCGGGTAGTCGTCGTAGTTCTCGAACCGCTTGCCATCGACGACCGTCGCCGTCGGGCACTCCACGGGGCTGGTCGGGTCGAGCCCGGATCGCAGAAGCGCGAGGCTGCTCACCACCTTGAACGTGGAGCCGGGGGCGTACTGGCCGAAGGTGGCGGTGTTCAGCCCCCCGGAGCCCGGGCCGCTGGCCGCCACGAGGATGTCGCCGTTCGACGGCCGGATCGCGACCAGCGCCGCGGCGGGACCGACGTCGGCGAGGATCCGCTCGGCGGCGGCCTGCAGGTCGACGTCGAGCGTGGTGGCCAGCGGTTCGCCGGGCACCGGGTCGGTCGCGAACAGGGCGCGGCGCCGGTCACCCTTCACCGCGGCGACCTCCAGCCCCGGCGTACCCCGCAGCCGTTCGTCGTAGCGCGCCTGCAGGCCGGAGAGCCCGGCCTCGTCGCCCGCTTCGTAACCGCCCTTCGACTCCTCGACGATCTCGGCCGTCACCGGACCGACGGTGCCCAGGATCGGCCGGGCGAACTCCCTTGTCGGGGCCAGCGGCAGGGTGTCCTGCACCGCACCGGCGCCGTCGATCCCGTCGATCGCCGCCAGCTCGCGGCTCGCCTCCTCCTCGCGAAGCACGATCGCCTCGACGAAGGCGTTCTCGCCGGCCGTCTCGACCCGCTTCACCAGCGCGGCCGCGTCGACGTCGACGAGGGCCGCGAGGGACCGGGCGGCGTCCGCCTGTCCTGCCTCGTCGACCTGCGCCTTGTCGACACCGAACCGGAGGACAGGCCGTTCCCTCACGATCTCCTCGCCGCCCGCGCCGAGGATCCCGGCCCGTGCGGCGCTGGTCGTGCTCAGGTCGAACCGCTCGCCGGCGCGCAGCCCGAACAGCGCCGGCTCGAGCCGGGCCGTCCAGGTGCCGTCCTCGGCCTCGACCAGCCGGGCCGTGCCCTCGTGCTCCCAGGTCTCCTCGGTCCGGGGGAGGTCCCAGGTGTAGGTGAGGATCGCGGTCGCCGTCCCGCCGTCCTCGTCCTCGGTGACGTCACCCGCCCTGACCTCGACCTCCGCCTCACCCATGCCGTCGGTGGCCCGCTCCCACGCCCGCTGCGCCGCCCTCCCCGGACCCACGGGGGGCGCCCCCGCGAACAGTGCCGCGTCGAGGCGGCCACGGGTCAGGGCATCCGCGAGCGCGGCGGCCGTGTCGGCGGGTGCCGGCCCGTCGTCCGACGTACAAGCAGTAACGGCACTGCACAGCAGCGCAACGGCGGCCAGCAGCCGAAGGCGTCCCCCGGGTCGTCTCA
Source organism: Nocardioides sp. (assembly GCF_035697785.1). Taxonomy (GTDB): domain Bacteria; phylum Actinomycetota; class Actinomycetes; order Propionibacteriales; family Nocardioidaceae; genus Nocardioides_B. The sequence continues at coordinate 32,777 of NZ_DASSCL010000040.1, read as the reverse complement.
CCGGATGATCCGACCACCCGGGCCGCGCCGAGTCAAAGAACCCCGCCCAGGATGTCGAGGCCATTGCGATGAGTTCTGCTGCCGGACCCGGTCTGCACGGTGAGGCGGTACGACGGCGTTCCGCCGCGTCCCGTTCCGTCCTAGGGTGGGGGCGACCTGCCAGAGTTCCGGGAGAACCGATGAGCACCGAGGCACCCACACAGTCCGTACCAGCGCAGGCGGCCGCGCCCGACGAGGAGTTCCCCTCGTCCGCCGAGCAGTACCGCCGAGAGCTGCTCGCGCACTGCTACCGGATGACCGGCTCGGTTCATGACGCCGAGGACCTGGTGCAGGAGACCTACCTGCGGGCCTGGCGCGCCTACCACTCGTTCGAGGGCCGGTCGTCGGTGCGCACCTGGCTCTACCGGATCGCCACCAACGTCTGCCTGACCGCTCTCGAGGGCAAGGACCGCCGCCCGCTGCCCACCGGTCTCGGCCAACCCGGCAGCACCGCCGGCGACCCGCTCGACGAGCGCGGCGAGGTGCCCTGGCTGGAGCCGGTCCCCGATGCGCTGGTGACCGGGCCGGAGGCGGCCGCCGAGACCCGGGAGAGCATCCGGCTCGCGTTCGTGGCCGCCCTGCAGCACCTGCCCGCCCGGCAGCGGGCCGTGCTGATCCTGCGCGACGTGCTGCGGTGGAAGGCGGCCGAGGTCGCCGAGGCTCTGGAGACCAGCACCGCGGCGGTCAACAGCGCGCTCCAGCGGGCGCACGCCCAGATGGAGAAGGTGAAGGCCAGCGAGGAGACCGTCGGCGAGCCGACCCCGGAGCAGCGGGAGCTGCTGGAGCGCTACGTGCAGGCGTTCTGGGACAAGGACATCGACGCGATCGTGTCGATGTTGACCCGCGACGCGATCTGGGAGATGCCCCCGTTCGCCGGGTGGTACCAGGGCAACGACAACATCGGCCGCCTCGTCGACACCCAGTGCCCCGGTGACAGGCACGACATGCCGATGCTGTCCACGTGGGCCAACGGCCAGCCCGCGTTCGGGCTCTACATGCGCCAGGACGACGGCAGCTTCACCCCGTTCCACCTGCAGGTGCTCACCCTGGGCAAGGGCGGCGTGCAGCACGTCGCGGCGTTCTTCGAGACGACCCTGTTCGCCAAGTTCGGACTGCCGGAGCGGCTCCCCGCCGACTACGCCGAGCCGACGGCCGACCCCGTCCCCGCGGTCTGATGTCCGCCTCGGCCGGCGCCGTCCTCGGGGCGGCGCTGCTGGAGGCACCCGCCCTGCTGGAGCGGGCGGTTGCCTACACCCGGGCCAGCCTCGCGCTGCTGCCCCGGGCCGCCCCCGACGCCCCGACCCCGTGCGCGGACTGGGACCTGGTCCGGCTGCTGCGGCACATGGACGACGCCCTGGCCGCGTTCAGCGAGGCGGCCGAGTCCGGGTACGTCGCCCCGGACGGGCCCGCCGACGAGCAGCCCGCGCTGCTGGCGACATCGCTGCGCGCCCGGGCCTGCCGTCTCCTCGGCGCCTGGGCCAACGAGCCCGGTCGCCCGGTCGTGTCCGTCCTCGGGCACGACCTCGACACCACCGTGCTCGCCGCGGCGGGGGCACTGGAGATCGCCGTGCACGGCTGGGACGTCGCGCAGGCGTGCGGCGAGGACCGCCCGCTCCCCGAGTCGCTGGCGGAGACACTGCTCGCGGTCGCCCCGCTGGTCGTGCGTGCCGAGGACCGCCCCGGTCGTTTCGCGGCCCCGTTCGACCTCCCACCGACCGCGACCGGCTCGGACCGTCTGCTCGCCTTCCTCGGGCGGACACAGAAAACACTCAGGTGAATCACTGGCTCCCGTCAGTCGCCGGGAGCACGCTCGACCCATGACACGACGCCCGGCCGCCTCGGATCCGCGCTGGCTCGACCGCGACGGCGTACCGCTGCCCGAAGAGGACCGCGGACTCGTCTACGACATCGGCACGCTCGTCGACCGGCGGCGGGTGCTCGGGCTGTTCGGCGGGATCGGCGCGACCGCGCTGCTGGCCGCCTGCACCGGGAATCCCGATCCCGCGTCGCCCGCACGGGCATCGGCGTCCGCGGCGGAGTCGGCAGGTGCCCGCGACCTGTCCGAGGTACCGGACGAGACCGGGGGCCCGTTCCCGGGCGACGGGTCCAACGGCCCGAACGTCCTGGACGACTCCGGCATCGTCCGCACCGACATCCGCTCGTCCTTCGGGAGCTCCACGACGCGGGCCGACGGCGTACCGCTCACCGTCCGGATCACCGTGCGCGACGCGGCGACCGGGAAGGCCATGCCCGGTGCGGCGATCTACGTCTGGCACTGCACGGCCGACGGCGGTTACTCGCTGTACAGCCCGGGCCACGAGGGGGAGAACTACCTGCGCGGGGTCCAGGAGACCGACGACGGCGGCACGGCAGAGTTCGTGTCGGTCTTCCCCGGCTGCTACCCGGGCCGGTGGCCGCACGTCCACTTCGAGGTGTACGCCGGGCTCGACGACGCCGTCGCGTCGGGGCCGATCGTCAAGACCTCCCAGATCGCGCTGCCGGAGGAGGCCTGCGCCGCGGCGTACGGGACCCCCGGTTACGAGGCAAGCGTCGACACCCTCGCCGGCACCAGCCTGACCTCCGACATGGTGTTCGCCGACGACGACGCGGTGCAACAGCTGGCGACGATGTCAGGGGACGCCAGGAACGGCTACGTCGCGGCCCTGACGATCGGGGTCTGAGACCACCGCAGCGACGTGACGGCGGGGATCCGGCAAGTCGACGGCACGTGCCGCGACCGTGAGACCGCTCACGTTGGGTGACCGTCGACAGGCCGCTGACCTGCACGGATGTCGACAACCGCCGCGTGGGCGTGTCGGCGTCGGGGTACGGTTGTTCGATGCTACGGACGCCAAGTCGCGTGAGCATGCTCGCTTACGCCTCCGCCACCACGACCGTCGTGGTGGCGCTTGGCATCTCCTTCCAGCCGGTGAGCCCGACAGGCGACAACCCCCGGCTCACCGGGGCCGCGGCGTCCCAGCCGCGCGACCTCGAGCGGCCCACGTCGGACCCCGGCACCCCGACGCAGTCCGAGTCGACGGCGCCGCCGGAGGCCACGGCCGAGGCGCAGACGACGATCAGCCGCGCTCCCGAGGAGCAGAAGGTCGCCCGCGGGGTGACCATCAAGAAGATGTCCCGCGAGCAGCTGCTCGCCCAGCGCGCCGAGGAGCTCGAGGCCCAGCTCCCGGATGCGGCCCAGCTCGTGATCAGCTCGTTCAACGTGCTCGGCAGCAGTCACACGACCGGCAAGTCCAGGATGGCCTCCGGGGTCTCCCGGGTCCGCACCGCGGCACAGCTCCTCAACCTGCACGGCGTCGACGTGGTCGGCTTCCAGGAGCTCCAGCCCGACCAGTACCGCTCCTTCCTCGGTGCCGCCGGCGGCGCCTTCAACGTGTTCCCGGGACTCGCCGCGGGCCCGCTGGGCGTCGACAACTCCATCGCCTGGCGGACCTCGGAGTGGACCCTGGTCGACGCCCGGACGGTGCCGATCCCCTACTTCGGCGGCAACCTGCGCCCGATGCCCTACGTCCTCCTCGAGCACAACGAGACGGGCCGGAGGATCTGGGTGGCCAACTTCCACAACCCGGCCACCAACTCCAAACGCGGAAACAACGACCGGCACCGGGCCGCCGCGGCGGCCCGCGAGGTGGCGCTCGTCAACCAGCTGGTCAACGACTCCGGCTACCCGGTGTTCATCACCGGAGACATGAACGACCGCGAGGCCTACTTCTGCCGGATGACCGGCGGCGCCCCGATGGTCGCGGCCAACGGCGGCAGCAACGACGGCGGCTGCAACCCGCCGCCGTACCCGATGCCCGTGGACTGGATCTTCGGCCACCAGATGGTGGAGTTCAGCAACTACGTGCGCGACGAGGGCCCGATGGTGCGCCGCACCAGCGACCACCCGATGATCCGGGCGACCGCCACGCTCGACGGCCAGGACGGTCTGCCCCCCGCGAGCGAGTAGTCAGCCCTCGGCGACCGGGTTCTGCGGCACGTCGACCGCCGCATGCCTGCCGACCGGTGCCGGGGACGCTGTCGGCGGCGCCGGCTCAGGCTCTGGTTCCGGTTCTGGCTCCGCCTCCGGTGCGCTGCCCTTGCCCTCGATGTCGACGTGCGGCAGGAACCGGTCCAGCCATCTCGGCAGCCACCACGCCGCCTCCCCCATCAGCGCGATCGACGCCGGCGCCAGCGTCACCACGAGGATCCCGGCGAGCAGCACCGCACTCGCGAGCCCGACTCCGAACTGCTTGATCGTCGGGTCACCGTTGAGGACGAAGCTCGCGAAGACCGAGGTCATGATGAGGCAGGCGGCGGTCGTGATCCGGCCCGCCGACGCGAGACCCGATGCCGCCGCCCGGCGCGCCGGCTCACCGCCCAGGTGGTGCATCTGGATGTGGCTGACCAGGAAGACCTCGTAGTCCATCGAGAGACCGAACAGCACCGCGAACATCATCAACGGCACGTAGCTCGCGATCGGCACCGTGTCCCGGACCGTGTCGATCCCGACCAGGTCGATGCCCCAGCCCCACTGGAAGGTCGCGGTGAGGATCCCGAACGCCGCGGCCGCCGAGAGCACGTTGGTGACCGCGGCCTGGAGCGGCACCAGCAGGGAGCGGAAGGCGATCATCAACAGCAGGAACCCGAGCAGGATGATCGTCCCGATGACCAGCAGCAGCTTCCGGGAGATCAGCGTCGCGAGGTCGACGTACGACGCGGTGTAGCCGCCGACGTACGACGTGATCCCGCCCTCGGACGTCGCCGCCGGCACCACGTCGTCGCGCACGTCCGCCAGCAGGTCGGACGTCGCATCGGTCGCGGGGGCGGACGTGGGTACGGCGGACAACAGCACCACGTCGCCGCGCTTGTTGGTCTGCGGCGGGGTGAGCTCGGCGACGCCGTCCGTGGCGGAGAGCTGGTTCTGCAGCCTGACCACCCGGGTGTCGGTGTTTCGGTCGTCCCCGCCGGCCTGGGTGAGCATCGTGGTCAGCTCGTCCTGGAGCTGCTCGGCCTCCTTCTTCTCCTGCTCGGCGTTCTGCTGCTCGGCCTTCAGCTCGTCGGCCTGCTGCTGCAGCGCCGCGCCCTGGGCCTGCAGCTGGTCGGCCTGCGCCTGCAGGTCGGCGGCCTCGCTCTCGAGGGCGGCCCGCTCCCGGTCCAGCGTCGCGGCCTGGGCCTGGAGCTGGTCGGCCTGCCGCTCCAGCGCTACGGCCTCGGCCTGCAGCTGACGGCCCTGGGCCTGCAGCCGGTTCGCCTGGGCCTGCGCCTGGTTCGCCTGCGCCTGCAGCCGTCCGGCCTGCGTCCTGAGCCGCCGGCCCTGGGCCGCCAGCCGCTCGGCTCGGCGTTCGAGGGGGACCAGACGCTCGCGGTCCCGGTCCTGCCGGTCCCGCACCCGCTGCAGCCGTGCCGTCAGCCGGGCCTCCCGCACCGGGTCGTCGGCGAGCTCCTCGATCCGGCGTACCAGCACCCGCTCACGCACCGCGAGCCTGGCCAGCTCCCGGACGATCGGACGCGCCTCGCGGACGAGGCGGCGGGCCTGGTTCCGCAGCCGGTCGGCGCGCGCCTGCAGGCGGGCCTGCTCGCGCTCCAGCCGGCGCTGCTCCGCCCGCAGCTGCGCCTCCTGGCTGCGCAGCTGCGCGGCCTGGTTCTCCAACCGGGTCTGCTGGGTCTGGAGCGCCGCGCCCTCGGACTGGAGGGTCGCGCCCTGCTGCTCGAGCGACTGCTGCTGGGCCAGCAGCTGTTGCTGCTCCGCCTCGAGCTGTGCCTGCTGCGACTCCAACGACGCCTGCTGCGCCTCGAGCTGAGCCTGCTCCTGCGGCAGCTGCTTCGAGAGTCGCTCGAGGTCCTGCTGGAGCGACGTCGCCCGGTTGTACTTCTGGGTGTACTCGTCGCTCGGAGAGGCAGGCGGGTCGAGGCGGGAGGCGACCTGGAGAGGACCGTTGTAGCCGGCCCCGAACGCCGGCGTGATCAGGTCGTAGGCCTGCCGCTCGGTCGAGTCGAGGGGCGTGGCGCCGATGTCCTCCTGCCCGAACTCCAGCGACGGCGCCGGCACGATCAGCGGCGCCAGGACGGCCAGCGACGCGAGCGTGACCAGCAACGGATGCCGGCTCATGAAGCCCGCCCACCGCGTCCAGATGCCGGGGCCCTCGCGATGCGGCAGCAGCTTCCTGATCGACACCGCGTTGACGCGCCTGCCGAGGAGACCGAGCAGGGCCGGCATCAGCGAGATGGCGGCCAGCACGGCGGTGAGCACTGCGATGGCCGAGGCGAGGCCGAGGGTGGAGAGCAGCGGGATGCCGGCGACCCGCAGCGAGACGAGCGCGACCACGACCGTGCCGCCGGCGAACACGATGGCGCTGCCCGAGGTCGCCACCGCGCGGGCGATCGACTCGTGCACCGGCATCCCGGCCTCGAGGTTCTCCTGATGTCTCGTGATCAGGAACAGCGCGTAGTCGATCCCGACCCCCAGCCCGATCATGGTGGCGAGGGTGGCGCCGGTGTCGGGTACGGCGACGAGGTGACCGAGCAGTCCGACCAGCGCGAGCGCGATCCCCAGCCCGACCGCGGCGGTGACGATCGGCAGGCCCATCGCGACCAGGCTGCCGAGCACGAGGGTCAAGATGAGCATCGCGCACAGGATGCCGACGAGCTCGCTGCTCTCGGTCGGCTCGGCCGAGAGCTCGGACCCGATGGACCCCGCGGCCGCGACCTGGATTCCCGCCGCCTGGGCCGGCTGGGTGGCGTCGAGCACGGCCTGGGCGGTCTCCTCGTCCAGGTCGCCGGACCCGACGTCGAGCAGCACCGGCACGAACGCCGTCCGCCCGTCGTCCGACACCAGGCCCGCGGTCTGCCCGGCGCTGCCGAACGGTCCGGTGGCGCTGTAGACGTGCGGTGCCTTCCTGATCGCCTGGACCGAGGACTTGACGGCGTCCTTGTTGTCCTGGTCGGAGAGCTTCCCGCTGTCGACGTGGAACACGATCGGGTTGGTGCCGTTCTGCTGCGGCGGGAAGCGCTCGGTCAGCAGGTCCTGGACCTGCTGGCTCTCGGTGCCAGGAAGCTGAAGGTCGTTGCCGGTCTCGGTGCCGTAGGTCAGCACCACCCCGACGAGCGCGGCGATCAGCAGCCCCCAGACCGCGAGCACAAGCCAAGGAGCCCGAGCACAGATCATCCCGAGACCGTGGAGCGCTCTGCCCACTCGAACTCCTGGGAACGACTCCTGGGAAGGTGCGGGACCCGGTCGAGTCTAGTGGCGGGGCCGCCTCGCAAAGGGGCCAGATTTCCCTCCCCCGAGCGGACCACGGAGGGCCAGGACGGCCCCGGACAGACCCGGGCGGAGCCCGCCAAATCGGGCCCGGGGGTGGGGGCAAATTCACTGGGTCCCCAGTGAATTGCCCGCTTCCCGCAGTGAACTCACCACGGAAACGTGCAGATCGCCACGGGGAGTGCGGTACGACGAGGGCGCCGCGCGCCGGGTCAGACGGGCGCGGTGTCCCCGGCGGTCTCGGCGCGCGCGAACTGGGTGCGGTAGAGCTCGGCGTACCGGCCGTCCACGGCCAGCAGGTCGTCGTGCCGGCCGCGCTCGACGACGCGGCCCGCCTCCACCACCAGGATCTGGTCGGCCGCCCGGACCGTGGACAGCCGGTGCGCGATCACGATGGCGGTGCGGCCGGAGAGCGCCTCGGAGAGCGCCGCCTGCACGGCCGCCTCCGACGTCGAGTCGAGATGGGCCGTCGCCTCGTCGAGCAGCACCACGCGCGGGCGTGCGAGCAGCAGCCGGGCGATGGTCAGCCGCTGCCGCTCGCCCCCGGAGAGCCGGTAACCACGCTCGCCGACCACGGTGTCGAGTCCGTCGGGCAACGACTGCACGAGGTCGGCCAGCCGGGCCCGCTCGAGCGCCTCCCACAACTCCGCGTCGGTGGCGCCGGCGCGGGCGAGCTGCAGGTTGGCCCGCACCGAGTCGTGGAACAGGTGACCGTCCTGGGTGACCATGCCGAGCGTCGAGCGGATCGCCTGGAAGCTGAGGTCACGCACGTCGATGCCGCCGAGACTTACCGCGCCGCTGTCGACGTCGTAGAGCCGGGCCAGCAGCTGGGCCAGCGTCGACTTGCCGGCGCCGGAGCTGCCGACCAGCGCGACGACCTCGCCCGGCTCGGCCCGGAAGGAGATCCCGTGGATCACCTCGACGCCGCCACGGGTGTCGAGGGAGGCCACTTCCTCCAGTGAGGCGAGGGAGACCTTGTCGGCGGAGGGATACGCGAAGTGCACGTCGTCGAGCTCCACCGACACCCCGCCGTCGGGGACCGTGGTGGCGTCGGGCTTCTCCACGATCAGCGGCTTCAGGTCGAGCACCTCGAAGACCCTCTCGAAGCTGACCAGCGCGCTCATCACCTCCACCCGGGCACTGGCCAGGTTGGTCAGCGGTCCGTAGAGGCGGGTGAGCAGCAGCGCCAGCGCGACCACCGCGCCCGGCTCCAGCGACCCGCGCAGGGCGTACCAGCCGCCGAGACCGTAGACGAGCGCCAGCGCGAGGGCGGAGACGAGCGTCAGCGCGGTGACGAAGAGGACCTGCACCATCGCCGTCCGTACGCCGATGTCGCGGACCCGGCTGGCCCGGGCCACGAACTCGTCGGTCTCCGCCTCGGGCTGCGCGAACAGCTTGACCAGGGTGGCACCCGGTGCGGAGAACCGCTCGGTCATCTGGGTGCTCATCACCGAGTTGTGGTTGGCCGCCTCCAGCTCCAGCCGCGCGAGCCGCCGGCCGAAGCGGCGTGCCGGCAGCACGAACACCGGCAGCAGCAGCAGGGCCAGCAGCGTGATCTGCCACGACAGCGCCAGCATCGCGACCAGGGTCAGGACCAGGGCGACGAGGTTGCCGAGCACCCCGGACAGCGTGTCGGAGAAGGCCCGCTGCGCACCGATGACGTCGTTGTTGAGCCGGCTGACCAGCGCCCCGGTGCGGGTGCGGGTGAAGAACGCGATCGGCATCCGTTGCACGTGCTCGAAGACCACCCGGCGCAGGTCGAGGATCAGGCCCTCACCGATGCTCGCCGACAGCCAGCGCGAGACCAGACCGACCCCCGCCTCGACCACGGCGATGACCGCGATCAGCACCGCGATGCGAAGGACCTGCTCGAACGCAGCCCCCTCGATGATCGCGTCGACCACCTGACCGGCGAGCAGCGGCGTGGCCACCGCCAGCACCGCCAGTACGACGCTGGTGACCATGAACCAGCCGAGCATCACCCGGTGCGGCCGGGCGAACGTCATGATCCGGCGCACCGTCGCCCAGGTGAACGGGCGCTGCTCCTGCTGGGCGATCATCATGTGGTACAGCGAGTTCCACGCCGCCATCTCCATGCTCATGCCGCCACCGTAGGACTTGAAGCCGACATGAGATCAAGCGACTTTGACCCAGGTCAGGCGTCGACCCGGGTGCGCTCGGGACCGCGGGCGGGCACGCGCAGGAAGCGTCGTCCGCGCGGCGTCGTGCCCCAGGGCTTGTAGACCGCGAGCCACGAGAGGAACACCAGCGCGGTGGTCGACACGACCGGCGGGAAGACCATCCCGCGCCGCACGTCGAGCAGCCGGTCCGGGAGCGTTGCGTCGACGACGGTGGAAGCGGCAGCGCCCTCGAGCAGCGTCGGCCGGAGCAGCACCAGCACCAGCACCACCAGCGCGACGGTCACCACCAGCTTCACCACCACCCACCAGTAGCGCAGCATCCCGAACCGGGTGCCGAGGCCGAGCAGCAGCCCGCTGCACAGGGAGAGCAGCCCGAGCGTCAGCAGCAGCGGGATGCAGAAGAGCTCGAGGGCGGTGTAGACGGTCGCGAGCGTGCGCGGGTCGTCGGAGGTCAGGCCGGTGAAGGCCAGCACCCCCATCACGAGGTCGACGCCGACCCAGCTCACGGACGTGAGCACGTGGAACAGCAGCACGACCTTGCGGGCGCGCCGCGACAGGCGGGGAAAGGTGGTGGGCACCGAGGTGGTGGACGTCCCGAGCATCGTCGTCTCCTCCCTGAGGAACCCAGCCTGGTCCCCGCGACGAAGCGGCGCATCGGGGACCTCCCCCATCCCACCCCCGGTTCCGCAGATACCCAGGTGGGGTATAGTGAGATCGAGTACGACGACCGAAGGGGAGCCATGAGCACGACCAGCACCTACACCGTCACCGGCATGACCTGCGGGCACTGCGTCGCCTCGGTCACCGAGGAGGTCCAGGAGATCTCCGGGGTCCAGGACGTCCAGGTGGTCCTCGAGTCCGGCATCCTCACCGTCACCAGCGCCCAGCCCCTCGACGACGCAACCGTGCGCTCGGCAGTCGAGGAGGCGGGGTACGCCCTGGCCTGATGGGCACCCTCGGCCGGCTCACCGGCTTCGTCCTCGGTCTCGCCGTCGTCTTCGCCGCCGCGCTCGCGGCCGGCTCCTGGTGGGGGCCGACGTTGGCGACCCCGGTCGCGCATGAGGACGAGCCGGCGCACACGACCGCGGCCGGGCACGGTGACGACACGCCGGCGGACCACCCTCCCGGCGGGCTGATGCGGAGTCAGGACGGGTACTCCCTGGACCTCGCCGCGCCCACGGCCGAGGCCGGAGCCGACGTGCCGCTCTCGTTCACGGTCACCGGCCCCGACGGCACGCCCCACACGGCGTACGACGTCGAGCACGGCAAGCGACTGCACCTGATCGTGGTGCGCCGCGACCTGACCGGCTACCAGCACGTCCACCCCCGTCTCGACGCCGCCGACGGCACCTGGTCGACGGAGGTGGATCTCGAGCCCGGCACGTGGCGCGTGTTCGCCGACTTCGTGGTGACCGACGGGCCGGCGCTCACCCTCGGCACCGACCTCACCGTGCCCGGCCGGGTCCCACTCGTCGACCCGCTCGACGGAGACACCACCACGACCGAGGTCGACGGCTACACGGTGGAGCTCGCCGGCGACGTGGTCGCCGGAGAGGACGCCGAGCTGACCCTCACGGTGTCGCGCGACGGTCGCCCGGTCACCGACCTCCAGCCCTACCTCGGCGCCTACGGCCACCTGGTCGCGCTGCGCGACGGCGACCTCGCCTACCTGCACGTGCACCCCCACGAGAGCGCCGACGCCGGACCGGACATCCGGTTCACGGCGGAGGTGCCGAGCCGCGGCCAATACCGGCTGTTCCTCGACTTCCGGCACGAGGGCCGGGTCCGCACGGCCTCCTTCGACGTCACGGCGGTGCAACGATGAGCACCCTCGAGGAGACCGGCAGCCGTCAGGTCGACCTGGCCATCACCGGGATGACGTGCGCGTCCTGCGCCAACCGCATCGAGCGCAAGCTCAACAAGCTCGACGGCGTGACCGCGAGCGTCAACTACGCCACCGAGAAGGCGCGCGTGGTGTTCCCGCTCGACCTGCCGACCGAGTCGCTGCTCGACACCGTCGAGGCGGCGGGCTACCACGCCTCCCTGCCGGAGACACGGGCGTACGACCCGGCACGCGAGGCTCCCGAGGACGAAGCGGCGCGGTCACTGCGCACCCGGCTGGTTGTCTCCGCGGTCCTGTCCGTGCCGGTCGTGGCGCTGGCGATGGTGCCGGCCTGGCAGTTCGACTACTGGCAGTGGTTGTCGCTCACGCTGGCCGCGCCGGTGGTGGTGTGGGGCGGCTGGCCGTTCCACCGCGCGGCGTGGGTCAACGCCCGGCACGGCACGTCGACGATGGACACGCTGGTCTCGCTCGGCACCCTGGCCGCGTTCGGCTGGTCGCTCTACGCGCTCTTCCTCGGCACCGCGGGCGCACCGGGCATGACCCACCCGTTCGAGCTGACCGTCGCCCGCAGTGACGGAGCCGGCGACATCTACCTCGAGGCCGCGGCCGGGGTGACCACGTTCCTGCTGGCCGGCCGCTACTTCGAGGTCCGCTCCAAGCGCCGTGCCGGCGCGGCTCTTCGAGCGCTGCTCGAGGTGGGCGCCAAGGACGTCGCCGTGCTCCGCGACGGGACCGAGGTGCGCGTGCCCGTCGACGAGCTGCACCCGGGTGACCTGTTCGTCGTTCGACCCGGAGAGACCATCGCCACCGACGGGGTCGTCGAGGAGGGCACCTCCGCGGTCGACCAGTCGATGCTCACCGGTGAGTCGGTTCCGGTCGAGGTCGCTGCCGGTACGACGGTCGTGGGCGCGACCGTCAACGTCGGCGGTCGACTGGTGGTGCGCGCCACCAGGGTCGGGGCGGACACCCAGCTGGCCCGCATGGCGCGCATGGTCGAGGACGCCCAGAGCGGCAAGGCCGATGTGCAGCGCCTCGCCGACCGGGTCTCCGGGTTCTTCGTGCCGGTGGTGATCGCGCTGTCCGTGGCGACCCTGGGCTTCTGGGTCGGCACCGGGAGCGGCTGGTCGGTGGCCTTCACGGCAGCGGTGTCCGTGCTGATCATCGCCTGCCCGTGCGCCCTCGGCCTGGCCACCCCGACCGCGCTCCTGGTCGGCACCGGCAGGGGCGCCCAGCTCGGCATCCTGATCAAGGGCCCCGAAGTGCTCGAGTCCACCCGCCGCGTCGACACGGTCGTGCTGGACAAGACCGGCACGGTGACCACCGGACGGATGACGTTGGTCGACGTGACGACCACGGCCGGCGTCGACCCCACCGAGCTGCTCCGGCTGGCCGGCGCGCTCGAGTCGGCTTCGGAGCACCCGATCGGCCGCGCCGTCACCGTCGCGGCGTCCGAACGGGTCGGCCCGCTGCCCGGTGTCGACGACTTCGCCAACGTCGAGGGTCTCGGAGTGCGTGGCGTCGTCGACGGACGTGCGGTACTCGTCGGACGACCGCGGCTCCTCGCCGAGTGGTCGCAGCACCTTCCGGCAGACCTCGAGGCGGCCCGCGCCGCGGCCGAGGCCGACGGTCGCACGGTCGTCGCGGTGGGCTGGGACGGAGCCGCGCGCGGCGTACTCACCGTCGCCGACGCCGTGAAGCCGACCTCCGCCGAGGCCGTCGCCATGCTGCGCGGCCTCGACCTCCGCCCCCTCCTCCTGACCGGCGACAACGCCGACGTCGCGCGTGCGGTCGCCCGCGACGTCGGCATCGACGAGGCCGACGTGGTCGCGGAGGTGCTGCCCGCTGACAAGGTCGCGCAGGTGCGTCGGCTGCAGGAGCAGGGCCGCGTCGTCGCCATGGTCGGCGACGGGGTCAACGACGCGCCGGCGCTCGCCCAGGCCGACCTCGGGCTGTCGATGGGCACCGGCACGGACGTCGCCATCGAGGCCGGGGACCTCACCCTGGTGCGCGGCGACCTCCGGGTGGCCGCCGACGCGATCCGCCTCGCCCGGCGCACGCTCACCACGATCAAGGGCAACCTGTTCTGGGCGTTCGCCTACAACGTCGCGGCGCTGCCGCTGGCCGCGGCCGGCCTGCTGAACCCGATGCTGGCCGGCGCGGCGATGGCTCTCAGCTCGGTGTTCGTGGTCAGCAACAGCCTGCGGCTGCGTGGCTTCCGCAGCAGCGTCACCCGCTGAGGGCCGTCCCCCGGTCCTCCGGCTGCCGCTGCCGCACCAACGTCGCCCTCGCGGCCTGCTCGACGAAGAACGGGTTGGCCTCTTGGCACTCACCGGCGCAGTCGCAGACGGTGTCGACGACGACGTGCCACGGCAGGCCGGAGAACTCCTCGACGAGGCGCTCGGCGATAGCCGCCACTTCTCGCTCCATGACACCGCTCCCGGACTCGGCCCCGCAGCCCTGACAGTTCCCACGGCGTCGGTCACCCAACCGGCGACGGCCAGCTGTCTGGACAGTGGCGGCCAGACCATATCCGGTTGCCCGGAGGGACCCGTCGCCGCCAGGGTGTGCGCATGGCTCTGCACGTCCACAACATCACCTTCGACTGCGCCGACGCCCGTGCCCAGGCGACGTTCTGGTCGACCCTCACCGGCTGGAACGTCTACTACGACGACGACCCGGAGGTGCTGGTGGTGCCGCGGTTCCCGTACGACGGCACCGGCCTGCTGTTCATCCCGGTGCCGGAGGGCAAGACCGCGAAGAACCGGGTGCACCTCGACCTGTCACCCGACCGCGGCACCAGGGACCAGGCCGTCACGGTGGCGGTCGCGGCCGGTGGCACCGTCGTCGCGGACCACCGCAAGGACGACGGCTCCGGCTGGGTGGTGCTGCAGGATCCCGAGGGCAACGAGTTCTGCATCGAGCGCGGCGCCGAGGAGGTCGGGCCGCCGAAGCCCCGGCAGTTCCGCATCGGCAGCTAGACCGGTCACGTCCCGGCCGTGCCGTTGCCCTCGATCGTGGCGCGCAGCTTGTCGAGCCGGGCCCGCAGCAGCTCCTCGCGGTGCGCGTTGCCGTGCAGCCCGAGGTAGCGCGTGCCGAACACCGCGAGCAGTGCGTCGTCGAGGCGGCGCACCGCACCGGCTGGATACTTGTATCCCATCCGGGCGTCGATCGCAGCGCTGTCGACCGAGCTGAGCAGGCCGGCGAGCTCGTCGAGCGACGTGATCCCGAGCTCGAGCAGCAGTCCCGAGATCCAGGCGTAGTGGTCGGTGCGCGACCAGCCCGCGTCGGCGTACTGCCCGGCGAGGAAGGTCGCGAGGTCCTGGGCACTGATCCGCGGGTCGGTGGCGTCGGCCGCCGGCCGCTGGTCGGTCATCGACTCCTGCAGCCGGTCGCGGATGGTCGTGAACTCGCGGTCGGCGAGCTCGAGCAGCCCGGCGGCGAGGGTGAACCGGCGGTCGAGGTCGGGCGCGTGCTCCTCGGGGATCGTGCCCTTGTAGCGGATGTCGTGCTCGAACTCGGCCCACGCGTGCTGCAGCACGGTGCGGATCTGCACCTGAGCGCTCCTGCCCCGCATCGGCTCCGGAGCCTCGGTGGCAGTGGGCAGCGCGACCAGCACGTGCCGGCTGGCGTAGCCGAAGCGGCCCTCGCTCGCCGTCTCCTGGCCCATGTCGCGGTCGTCGAGCACCCGCAGCTGGTCGGCCAGCAGGTCCGCCACCGCCGCGACGTCTCGATGCAGGTAGGTGATCACGCGCACCCCGATCTGGTCGGTGATCTGTGCGAGCGGGTCGGTGTAGACCGCCCGACCGTCGACGGTGCGGTCGGCCTTGGCCGCGAACGACGCCACGCTCTTCGTGCGGCCCGCGACGCTCAGGTAGTTGATGCCGGCGTCGTCGAGCAGCGTGGTGACCAGCCCCGCGAAGCCGGCGGTCGCGTCCTGCAGCTCGGGCTGCAGGGCCGCGTAGGTCTGCACGGCACGCTGCACCGGGTCGGCACGCGGGGCGCGCGGGCTCGGCCGGTGACCGGAGGGCAGCGTCGGCGTCACGATGTAACCGGTTGCCAGGTCGCCGTACGTCGTGGTCAGCTCCGGCCGGTGGGTGGCGAAGAGCGCGACGTAGGCGCAGACCACCGCATCGACCTGGTCCTCCACGCGCCTCAGGTCGGCCTTGCGCTCGGCCTGCTCCACCCGGGCGACGAGCGCCTTCCAGCCGGGGTGATGCGTGAGCCGCATGGGTGCCGGTGCGTCGGCGAGGCTCTCGAGCCGGTGCATCAGGTCGAGCAGGGCACCGCGGAGCTGGGTCAACGAGCGGCCGGGCTTGTGCTTGTACTTCAGCGTCCGGCCGAGCCGGAACAGCGCCACGGTCGCCGGATGCGGGTAGACCTCGATCGCGCGTCGGTCCGCGGCGGAGTCGGGGTCGATGTCGAGCCCGAGCCGTTCGGCCAGCCGGGCCCCACGCGGCACGTCGCTGAACTCCGGCTTGCCGGTGTTGGAGGGGTGCGTCCCGGCGTCGAACCGGGCGAAGTCCCGGTTCAACGCGGCCTCGCAGGGACGGTTGCCGGTGGCGTTGCGTACGACGAGCGGGGCGTCGACGCCCACGACGCAAGGCCCGGCGACGTACGGCTCCAGGGCCGAGACGATCTCGTCGTCGTGCAACCCCGCGGTCACCTCGAGGAGGCGGCCGTCGGCGTCGAGGACGGCCACGCCGGTGGGCTTGTTGGGTCCCCAGGCGAGGTCGACCCCGACGAAGTGCATGCCCCTCACCCTGCCGCATCGCGCACACCGGGGTCACGGCGGAGCGGCGCCGCACGATCGGGCGTCCCGGCTCGTGGCTGGACGCACGGCCCTCGGGGTGGTTCTGTGGCCGGTGCGGAGAGTTCCCGGGGGTGGTCGGGTCCATCCTGCTGAGCATCCCCGGGAGACGACGCGTCGGGTCGGGATCGGCACCCCGCTCGCGCGCCGTCACACCCAGTCCACGGGCCGACCCGGCCCGACCGCCATGTTCCAGGAGGAACCATGACTGCACGACTCAACCCGTACATCGGCTTCAAGGACGACGCCCGCCAGGCGATGGAGTTCTACAAGAGCATCTTCGGCGGCGAGCTCGTCATCAACACGTTCGGCGAGTTCGGCGCCGCCGAGGGGGCCGAGGCCGACAAGGTCATGCACGCCCACCTCGAGTCGCCCAGCGGCTTCGTGCTGATGGCCTCGGACACCCCCGAGGGCATGGACCACACCCCCGGCTCTGCGATCACCATCAGCCTCAGCGGCGAGGCGAGCGACGGCCTGCAGGGCTACTGGGACCAGCTCTCCGACGGCGGCACGGTCACGATGCCGCTGGAGAAGCAGATGTGGGGTGACGTCTTCGGGATGTGCACCGACAAGTTCGGCGTCGGCTGGATGGTCAACATCGCCACGGCCAATGCGCCTACGGGCGCCGAGGCCACCACCTGACCCGGCGAGCCTGACCGGGGGCGCTACCCGGCGTGGCCGGCGTCCGGGTCGGCCCGGGGCGCCGAGGAGGTACGTCGCCAAAGTCCGATCCAGGAGACCAGGACCAGCACGCCGAGCGCTGCCTGGGCGGCGACGAGCCACCGTTCGGGGTAGATCACGCCGGTGAGGTAGTGGTCGATGAAGCCACCCTCGGCCAGCACGTCACGGCCGGCTCGGGCGCGCGCCCAGCTCTCGACTCCGGTCAACGGGCAGTCGTAGCCGACGACTACGGACCCCAGGCCCCACAGCACCACCCCCACGTGCACCGCGATCGTCCGCGGCCATCTCCACGCGAGGAACCCACCCAGGGCGAGGTAGGCCAGGAACAGCAGGTGCACGACGAGCGCGCTCGTGGCCAATCCGTCGTACGTCACCGGGATGCCTCCCGCTTGCAGACCCCAAGGTTCGGTGCCAGCCTACGGCGCGCGGTCCGTCCCGATGCGGGCGTTTTCCTCACCCCCGGATTCGGGTGCCGTCGGGAATGTCCTAGCGCCAATGTGTCATTGTCGCGCAGCCGTGCCCGGAGAAAGGTGCGAGGAGGGCCGGACGACGCACCCTCGGACCCTGACGACCTTGTCCCGGCCCGGACGCCCAGTGGACCGTGGAGGCAGGATGCATATCCGT
This sequence comes from Nocardioides sp., assembly GCF_035697785.1. GTDB lineage: Bacteria > Actinomycetota > Actinomycetes > Propionibacteriales > Nocardioidaceae > Nocardioides_B. Next base: position 15,384 of record NZ_DASSCL010000040.1, on the reverse strand, counting down.
ACCGGATTGGCAATGATCGGCGCCGTCGCCGTGGTGGCGGCGCTCGGCACGACGGGGGCGGCGCAGGCCGACAAGGGCTCAGGCTCTCGCGGCGGCGGGAGCAGCGGCGGCTCCGAGACGATCGAGATCCAGGACGACTGCGACCCCGAGACGTTCAACGCGGCGCTCGGACAACCGGACGCCTGCGTCGGCGACGGGGACACCGAGTTCGAGGAGCTCATCGAGGAGCTCATCGAGGAGGGCGAGGCCGGCAAGTGGCGCAACCACCCCGACGACACCCACGTGGACGTAGGGGAACGGGTCAAGCTCACGAACGTCGGCGGGGAGGCGCACACCTTCACGCGCGTCGACGCGTTCGGCGGCGGCTGCGTCCCGGAGCTCAACGAGGTGCTCGGTCTGGCACCGGCGCCGCCGGAGGTGTGCGGCGCGGCGTTCGCCGGCATCCTGCTGCCCGGCCAGTCGGCGACGGTGCCCACGGCGGACCTGCACGAGGGACACAACCTGTTCCAGTGCATGATCCACCCCTGGATGCACGCCGAGGTCGAGGTTCGCGGGCACGACCACCACTGATCGGGCAGGGCTCGGGGGCCTGACGGGGTGCGCCGTCGGGCCCGGAGAGCCGCAGGGCGGGCGGTGGCCTGGTCCGGCGATGTGACGCTTGCGGGAGTTTTGCGTACTTTGGTCGGATGCTTTCACGCCCCCTCCGCCGTCTGACCGTCCTCGGCAGCGCTGCCGCGCTCGCCCTCAGCGTCGCCGCTCCGGCCGCGAACGCCCACCACGCGCGCCCTCCGGGCCCGGTGAACGCACAGACGACGTACGACTGGGGCAAGCCGATCTGGCAGGACGACTTCGTCGGCCCGCGCAAGGACCTGTGGCGCGTCGCCGGCCGCGGCAACGTGCGCAACCAGCACGGGATGCTGACGCTCAACACCGCGAGAAAGGGCAGTGTGAGCGCCACGCTGAAGGGCACCGGTCACAAGAACGGCCGTTGGGAGATCCGGCTGCGCTCGCGGCAGTACTCCCGCGCGAACGCGTCGTACAAGGTGCGCACGGAGCTGGTGCCGGCAGCAAAGCGGGCGCAGCACTGCGGCGCCCGCAACATCGCGCTGAACAGCTACACGCTGGGCGGCAACCGCGCCCACCACTACATCCGCACGCTGCCGAACCGGCAGGCCGTCTCGCACACAGGCGTGAACCTCGGCACCGACCGCTGGCACACCTTCGCCGTCGAGCTCACCGAGAAGCGGGTCTCCTGGTTCGTCGACGGCCACGTGATCAGCACGACCCGCCGCTCCTCCGCGAACGCGAAGCTGCCCTACACGGTGCGGTTCACGATGGTCGGCAAGCCCGGCGCGCGGATGAACCAGAGCCGCATGCAGATGGACTGGCTCCGGTACTTCACGCTGCGCAAGCCGAACAGCAAGTCGGTCCAGGCGCCGGCGCCGCGCACCGCGGCGTACGCCGACGCCTGCTGACGGACCCCGCACGGGGCTGACGGCTCCGCACCTCCCGGGTTAGCGTGCCCGGGTGAGACGCGCCCCGCACGAGAACGTCGCGACGGTCCTGGTCGACCCGCGCGTGCTCCGCGACGTCGAGCTCGAGCTGATGGCGCTCGATCTGCTCGTGTGGCCGGTGCGGACCGCGCCGATCTGCACGGACGGCGCCCGGATGGCCTTCCAGGTCCGCAACCAGCTCCTCACGCGGCATCGCGGTGAGTGGGACCTCGCGGCCGACTGGACGCCGGTCTGGATCGGCTTCGGGCCCAGCTGGCGCGACGGCGACGAACCGTTGCCGTGGGCGGCGCACGCCACGCTCTGGAGAGTGCTCGACTCCTACGCGGAGCACGTGCGCTTCCACCGCCGGCTCGGCGGCGTTCCGGTGCTGACCGTGCCCGCCGACGTCAGCCGCCGACGGCGGACACCCTGAGCGGGCCGGGCCTGACTCCGACGGCTGGCGATGACCTTTCCGGACGCGGATCGTCCGGATCGCCGGTTAGGGTGCCGGGCATGGCTATCGCACGATTCCCGAGCATCGTCATCGACTGCCCCGACCCCGGCGCGCTCGCCACGTTCTACGGCGCCATGCTGGACTGGAAGGTCGAGATCAGGCCCGACTGGGCCGAGGTGCGGGCTGACTACGGGCAGTCCATCAGCTTCCAGCCGGTCGAGCGCTACACCCGGCCCGTCTGGCCCGGTCAGCAGGTGCCCCAGCAGATGCACATCGACGTGATGGTCGACGACCTCGACGCCGGCGAGGCGGCGGTGCTCGAGCTCGGCGCGACGAAGCACGAGCACCAGCCGGGCACGACCTTCCGGGTCTTCCTCGATCCCGCCGGGCACCCGTTCTGCCTCTGCGTCGACTGATCGGCGAGCCGCTCCACGTCCGTTCGGCGTTGCCGGTCGGCGTACCGTGGAGATGTGCGTGGTGACCGCGTGGAGATCGTGATCGACGCGGGTGGCGAGGTCCGCGGCTACGAGATCGAAGCCACCCGCAACGGGCGCCGGGTCGAGATCGAGACCGGGCGCGGCATCGTCACGGTCTCCGAGGTGACACGCACCGGCACGCCGGTGCGCACTGCGCGTTTCATGGCCAGCCGGATCCTTGCCCTCGTGGAGCACCCCGCGGCCGACCAGAACATCGCCCGCGAGGTCCCCGAGCCGCGCCCGATCCGTTCGTCCGGCTGACGTCCACGGTCCCGCCGAGACGCACCGGCCATACGCCCGTCGGCGCCTAGGACGCGACCTTCCGCGTGAAGCTGAGGTGGGTGACCCCGCTCGGGGCGGAGACCGCCTCGATGTCGTACGCGTCCTCGAGGCCCTCGAGACCGTCCCAGATGCGGGAACCGCGGCCGAGCACGATCGGGACCTGGACGAGATGCATGTGGTCGACGAGCCGGGCGGCGAGGAATTCGCGTACGACGGCGGCGCCGCCGCCGAGCCGGACGTCCTGGCCGTCGGCTGCCTCTCGGGCGGCCTCCAGCGCCTCGGCCGGGGTGGCGTCGAGGAAGTGGAAGGTGGTGCCGCCCTCCATCTCGATCGGGGGGCGCGGGCGGTGGGTCAGCACGAACGTGGGGGTGTGGAACGGCGGGTTCGGGCCCCACCAGCCCTTCCAGTCCGGGTCGTCCTGCCAGCCGGGCGGTCCGAACTTGTTGGCGCCCATGATCTCGGCGCCGATGCCGTAGCCGTTCCGCTGCGCGAAGGCATCGTCGACTCCGGCACTTCCGGACGCGTCCCAGAACCGGGTATCGAACATCCACTCGTGCAGGCGCTCGCCCGCATGGCCGAAGGGTGTCTCAAGGGACTGCGGCTCGCCGGTGGCGAAGCCGTCGAGCGAGATCGACAGGTTGTGGACCCGTGTCAGTGACATCAGCGCGCTCCTCGGTCGTCTACGTGGACTATGCCTCGATGCTGCAGGGATGACCCGGATGCTCGGACGATCTCATCGGTCGCCCAGAAATCCTTGGGCTGAGCAAGCCCTCGGGCCCGGCAAGACCCCTGGGCTGAGCCCTCGGCGGCGGCGTAGGCTCGCCGAGACCGTTGAACTGCACACCCTTCAAGGGGCACCAACATGTCCGGACACGGCCCACAGACCGAGTACCCCCAACACATCGACGGTGCGGTCCTGAAGATCGCCGGCGTGGTGGTGCTCGGCGCGATCATGTCGATCCTCGACATCACGGTCGTCAACGTCGCGCTGCCGACGTTCCAGGAGGAGTTCGGCACGCCGGACAGCCCCGTCTCGTACTCGCACGTCGCTTGGACGGTCACCGGCTACACGCTGGCCCTGGCCACCGTGATCCCCCTCACTGGGTGGGCCGCCGACAGGTTCGGCACCAAGCGGCTCTACATGACCGCGATCTTCCTGTTCACCGCCGGGTCCGCGTTGTGCGCCACGGCCTGGGACATCAACGTGCTGATCGCGTTCCGCGTGCTGCAGGGGCTCGGCGGCGGCATGCTGATGCCGCTGGGCATGACGATCATGACTCGCGCGGCCGGGCCGCACCGGATGGGCCGGCTGATGGCGATCCTGGGCGTGCCGATGCTGCTCGGCCCGATCCTGGGGCCGATCATCGGCGGCTGGCTGATCGATGTCGCCAGCTGGCACTGGATCTTCCTGATCAACGTGCCCCTGGGCATCGGAGCGATCATCTACGCATGGTTCGTGCTCGAGAAGGACACCCCCGAACCCTCGGAGTCCTTCGACTTCCTCGGCATGGCGCTGATGTCACCCGGCCTGGCGCTGTTCCTGTTCGGCGTCTCGTCGCTGCCCGCCGAGGGCGGCGACTTCGGCGCGCCGCGCGTGTGGGTGTCCATGCTGGTGGGCGTCCTGCTGATGCTCGCCTTCGTGTGGCACTCCTTCCGCCCCGCCCACCCGCTGCTCGACCTGAGGCTGTTCGCGAACCGCAACCTCACGGTCTCCATCATCACCATGTTCATGTTCGCCGCGGCGTTCTTCGGCGGGCTCCTGCTGGTGCCGACGTACTTCCAGCAGATCCGCGGTGAGTCGACGCTGCAGGCCGGTCTGCTCGTCGCCCCGCAGGGCATCGGCGCCATGGTGACGATGCCGATCGCCGGCCGGCTCGTCGACAAGATGCCGGTCGGCCGGATCGTGCCGTTCGGCCTGCTCGGCATCATCATCGGCATGTTCGGGCTCACCCAGGTCACCGCCACCACGCCGTACCCGCAGCTGATCGCGATGCTGTTCGTGATGGGTCTCGGCATGGGCGCATCGATGATGCCGCTGTTCACCTCGGCCCTGAAGACGCTGTCCAACCATGAGGTCGCCCGCGGCTCCACCTTGCTCAACATCACCCAGCAGGTCTCGTCCTCGTGCGGCGTGGCGCTGATGTCGGTGCTGCTGACCACCCATCTCAACGACTCGCCGGTCATCCCCGGCACCGAGAACATCCCGGGCCTGCCCGAAGGCCTCACCGAGACCCAGGCGGCGATGCTCTCCAACACCAACCCGGTCGAGTTCGCTCGACTGGGCCTCGATCCCGCCGCCGTGGCCAACGGCCTGGTCGACGCTGCCGCCGCGTTCGCAGAGACGTTCTGGGTCGCCTGGGTGCTCGTCGTGCTGACCCTGATCCCCGCGCTGATGCTCCCGCGCAAGCAGGAGGCGGCCCACCTCCTCGACGACGAAGGCGTGCCCGCGGTCATCGTGGACTGAGTCGCGGTCCGGGTTCGCGGTGCCCCTTAGTCCTCCCGGACCTGAGGGAGAAGCTTTCCCGCCGCGGCCAGGGCGTCCGCACACTCGTGCCACAGCCGAGCCACGAGCTCGGCGGCCGGCACGATGTCATGCACCAGCTCGACGGACTGGCCGGTGAAAGGCAGGTCCTCGTGCCCGCCACCCGCTCGGATCTCCGCCAGCAGCCGCGGGCCGACCGCTGCCGGGTCGACCTGCTCCGGGTCGCGCTCGAGAGCGTCGGTCAGGTCGGTACGCAGGGCCCTGGGAGCGAACGGCGTGCCGACCTGGGGGAGGTTGAACGGCGGCAGCACCCGCTCCGCATGCCGCACCTTCACGGCGTCGCGGGCGTGGGCGGCCACGATCCGGTGCTTCCACGCCTGGTCGACGGTCATCTCGGGGGTGGCGAGAAATCGTGTTCCCAACGAGACGCCCTGCGCGCCCAGGGCCAGCGCCGCGGCCACCCCCCTGCCGTCCCCGATACCGCCGGCCGCGACCACGGGCGTCCCACCGGCGACGTCGACCACCGCGGGCACCAGGACCAAGGTCGATACCCATCCGGCGTTGCCGCCCGCCTCGTCCCCCTGTGCGACGAGGACATCGGAGCCCGCTTCGAGGGCGATCTCGGCGGCGTCGACGTCCCCCACCGTCTGGATCCACAGGACCCCGCGGTCGTGGGCCTCCTGGATGAGGTCGGCGGGGATACCCATGTGGAAGGAGATCGCGGCGGGTCGCAGGTCCAGTGTGGCGTCGAAGGCGGATCGATCCAGCGGCCGACCGGTGTGGTTGACCGCGAACGGCCGGTCCGTCTGGCTTCGGAGCAGCTCCCACTGCTTCCGAAGCTCTGGGACGCTGCGCACCGCCGTACCGAGGCTGCCCAGCCCGCCGGCATTGCTCACCGCGGCGGCCAGCCGCACCTGGTCCCACGGCCCGAACGGGGCCAGGACCAAGGGAAGGTCGATGCCGAGCAGGGAGCACAGCTGGTTCACGGTCGACTCCTTCCGGCAGCCACGATCCCCAGCGAACACCCGATCACCCGGCTCCCGGAAGCCGCGACGTGAACGGGCCAGACCGCGGCACGCACCGGCCCGTGCTCGGGCCGTGCGTCGTAGCGTTCACGGCCCGACGGACGTCACTGCCGGTTCGTGGGTGATTGTCCGCATCGTCCCTTGTGTCAGGGGGCCTCTCGTCCACCAGATGATGTTGCTTTCAACCGCAGTTGTCCTCCGCGAGGTAGTCGCCATACCGTGACCATCGCTGGCACCCTTCCGTCCGCCCATTCGGCCGTGATCACGCATCGCGGCCGTTCGGACGGAAGGGTGCCAGGCACACCTCGGGAGGGACCCCGCATGACCGGGCACTATGTCCATGTACCGACGAGCCGCCGCCGACCACCGACCAGCCCCATCGATCTTGTCCTGATCACCGTCATCAGGGCTGCCGCGGACCGGAGCCGGCCGGTCGAGACGGCCGCTGCCGACGTCCTGGCCGCCGCGCGCGGGAGCTCCCGCATGCTTCGGCGCGCCCGGGTGAAGCTCCTGACCAGAGTCTCGAGTCGCCTGTCAGACATCGACGACCGCGCGCTGGCGACCCTGTCGATAGCCCTCACCCGGTCCCACTCCCCCGCGCCCGGTGTGGACCGGAGCCACCAGAGGTCGCACGACGTCGCGTAGTTGAGCAGCCCTGTCGGGGTCAGTCCCCGCCATTCTTCCGCCTCCGGTAGTGACGCGCGGCGCGAGCCCGGTTGCCGCAGGTCGTGGAGCACCATTCGCGGCGGTTGTGCTCCTTGACGAAGTACAGAACGCACCCCGGGGCGAGACAGGCGCGCAGTCGGGGCTGGCTGCCGCTCGAGAGCATCGTGATGAACTCGGCCGCGAGCAACGACGCGATACCTGTTCCAGCCGGACGAGCGAAGTGCAAGGTCCGGCCGGGTCTTGCGCCGGGGGGCCAGTGGAGGGTCGGCCACGAGGGCGAGGTGGCCGCGACCTGGTTGAGGACCTTGAGCGCCTGGTCGTGCTCGGAGATGGCCGAGGCCGCCGCCGGACGGGGGTCCTGCGTGGATTCGGCAGTCAGCCTTCGCAGAGCATCGCGCAGTCGGCGTAGTTCGATCGCCGTGTTGCCCAGGTCGACCGGCTGGTCGGCCCCGAGCCAGGTTGCGACGCCGGGCGCTTCTCCCGCCAGGCGTGGACCCACGGCACGCAGCCACGCGAGCACCTCCGCGTCAGTGCTGAGTGCATCGTGAACGCCGCTCCGGTCGGCCCAGATGGTGTTCATCAGTTCCACGGGAGGAGGCTCGCCCAGCAGTGGCGCTCGAGTCGGCTCGACCCTGGTGGCCATGACCTCATCCTACCGCACCTAACGGACAGGAACCGTTCCAACCGTTGACAACATCGACGAGCCCAGGCACCACTACTAATGGATAGCAGAACTCATAACCATTAGAAAGGCGAGGGAAGCCCCCAATGTCGAAACTGCCCCCTGTCGACCCCGTCACCGCGACCGGTGCCGCTGCCGCGCTCCTGGCTCAGGTGCAGAAGACCCTCGGCGTGACGCCGAACATGACCAAGGTGATGGCCAACAGCCCCGCGCTGCTCGAGGGCTACCTCGCCCTGTCAGGCGCACTGCGTGGCGGCGTGATCCCGGCGCCGGTGCGCGAGCGTCTGGCCCTGGCCACGGCCGAGGCCAACGGCTGCGCGTACTGCCTGTCGGTCCACACCTACATCGGTGCGAACATCACCCACGTCGATGCCGACGAGCTCGAGCGTGCTCGCTCGAGCTCGAGCGTGCTCGCTCTGCTGATTCGACGGACCCGCACACCGCGGCTCTGCTGACACTGTCCAACGCCGTCCTGGCCGCCCGCGGTGCCATCGACAACGCGGACCGCGACTCCGCCCGCCGGGCCGGAGTCACCGACGCCGAGATCGGCGAGGTGGTGGGTCACATCGCCCTCAACGTGTTGACCAACTACTTCAACATCCTCTGCCAGGTCGACAACGACTGGCCGGTCGTCACTCCGCGCGTGGCCGCGTGACCCGACCCGGAGACAAGAGCAAGCCATGACGACACACCACCCGCCCGTCCCGCCCGGCTTCCACGAAGGCGAGCTCGCCGTGCAGCGGCAAGCCGGGGTCGGCGGCGAGGCCTCACGGCTGCGCCGGATGCTCGTCCCCGCCCACCTCAGCGCAGGCGCGGTCCGCTTCCTGGCCGGCCAGCACCTCGCGATCCTCAGCGGACGCGACCACGACGGCCGCCTGTGGACCTCACCCCTCAGCGGACCCGCCGGGTTCCTCGAGGCCACCGGCACCGACACCCTCCGCGTGCACACCACGCCGCGTCCCGGTGACCCACTTCGCGACCTGGATGCCGACCAGCCGGTCGGGCTGCTGGTCATCGACTTCGCCAGGCGTCGGCGCTTCCGGATCAACGGCTGGCTTGCCGCGACAGCGCACGGGCCCGCGGCAGGGCTCACCATCGAGGCGGACCAGGCCTACGGCAACTGCCCCCAGTACATCCAGCGGCGCGACCTCACCCACGACCCCGTCGGGAACGCCGATCCCGACAGCGCGATGAGCGCATCGAGGGTCACTACGGATGGCGCACGGCTGAACGTTGACGACATCGCCCAGGTCACCACCGCGGACACGTTCTTCCTCGGCACCACCCACCCGAACCGCGGCCAGGACGCCTCCCACCGCGGTGGGCCGCCCGGATTCGTCCGGGTCGACGACGACGGTCATCTGTGGTGGCCGGACTACGAGGGCAACAACATGTTCAACAGCTTCGGCAACCTCGCGGTCGACCCGACCGCCGCACTGCTCTTCTGCGACTTCGACACCCGCCGCACCCTCCACCTCTCCGGCACGGCCCGGGTGGATCACACGGCTCGCGGTGCTGCCGGCGACGACGGCGGGACCGGCCGCCGCGCGTCCTTCACCGTTGAGCGCACCCGTATCGGGGCACCCCTCTCCCTGCGTGTCGCTCACACCGCTGGCTACCCCGCGATCCTGCGCTGACCGCTTGACCCCGCCCACGGCATCAACCCGACTGGGAAGACCCCGCGTCCCAGACTTCGACGTCGGCCGACGGCGTGCCTCCTAGCCGTGCGCCATGTCCACGAATCGTGAGTAGTGGCCCTGGAACGCGACCACGACGTCACGAGTCGGACCGTTGCGGTGCTTCGCCACGATCAGGTCGGCCTCACCCGGCCGGGTGGACTCCTTCTCGTAGACGTCCTCGCGGTGCAGCAGGATCACCATGTCGGCGTCCTGCTCGATCGAGCCGGACTCGCGCAGGTCGGACATCATCGGGCGCTTGTCGGAGCGCTGCTCGGGGCCACGGTTGAGCTGGGAGAGGGCGATGATCGGCACGTCGAGCTCCTTGGCGAGCAGCTTGATCTGCCGGGAGAACTCGGAGACCTCGAGCTGGCGCGACTCGACCTTCTTGCCCGAGCTCATCAGCTGCAGGTAGTCGATCACGATCAGTCGCAGGTCGTGGCGCTGCTTGAGCCGCCGCGCCTTGGCGCGGATCTCCATCATCGTCATGTTGGGCGAGTCGTCGATGAACATCGGCGCCGACGACACCTCGCCCATCTTCCGGGCCAGCTTGGCCCAGTCCTCGTCGTTCATGTGGCCGTTGCGCATGTGGTTGAGCGGGATCCGGGCCTCCGCCGAGAGCATGCGCATCGTGATCTCGGTGCGGGTCATCTCCAGCGAGAAGATGACGCTGGTGAGGTTGTGGTGGATCGACGCCGCGCGGCAGATGTCGAGCCCCAGCGTCGACTTGCCGACCGCGGGACGCGCCGCGACGATGATCATCTGGCCGCCGTGCAGTCCGTTGGTGAGCTCGTCGAGGTCGGCGAAGCCGGTCGGGACGCCGACCATCTGGCCGTCGTGGTTGGAGATCGCCTCGATCTCGTCGAGCGCCGACTCCATGATGTCGCTCAGCGGCGCGTAGTCCTCGGACGTCCGGCGGTCGGTGACGCCGTAGACCTCGGCCTGCGCCCGGTCGACCACGTCGTCGACCTGGCCCTCCCCGGCGTACCCCATCTGCGCGATCCGGGTGCCGGCGTCGACCAGCCGCCGCAGGATCGCCTTCTCCCGCACGATCTCGGCGTAGTAGCCGGCGTTGGCCGCGATCGGGACGCTGGCTGACAGCGTGTGGAGGTACGGCGCGCCGCCGACCCGGACCAGGTCGCCGCGACGCTGCAGCTCGGCCGCGGTCGTGACCGGGTCGACCGGCTCCCCGCGGCCGTAGAGGTCGACCATCGCATCGAAGATCGTCTCGTGTGCGGGTCGGTAGAAGTCGGTGCCGCGGACCGACTCGATGACGTCGGCGATCGCGTCCTTGGACAGCAGCATCGAGCCCAGCACGCTCTGTTCGGCGTCGTTGTCCTGCGGCGGGGTGCGGTCGGCGTAGCCGCCGGATCGTCCGGACGGGACGCCGGCCGCGGACTCGAGCTCCTCCCACGGCGGCGCCGCGGTGGAGAAGTCGGTGCTCGAGCTCATCGTGCTCCCATCTCGGACGGCCTCCCGATGGCCTGGTGCGACTGTACGGAGACCCACCCCCGAATCGGGCGGCGTCCGCGCGCGGGCGCGTCGCGGGTGCCGGGACGTACGGCAGGGGAGGTCGAGGCAGGCGAAAGCGCATGCCGAAGGCCGGGGTGCCGGGGTGTCGGGGGTCCGCGTCGTGACTACGCGAGCCCAGACACTACGGGCGCCGGGGGGCGCACGGAAGTCCGTCATCCACAGGCCCTGTGGACAAGTAGGCGGTGCGTGTGGAACACGCCCGCCGGACATGTGCACAGGCTGTTGACACGACTGTGGAGAGAATCCGTACAGAAGCCGCGTACACCCTGCTGACCTGCGGAAACGTCGGCCCGAGGGTGTGCACATCAGAAACCTTCCACCCTTTTCGTCCACCTGGCGGACCCGCGCCGTTCACCACTTCGGACCGCGACCGGGCGGGTCGGGGTGCCAGGAGTATTCACAGGTGATGACTAGTTACACACAGCCCGGACGGACTAGTTAGCGTCATAGTCAATAGCCATGACTGTCCCTTACTGATCGCGTATGCTGGCTCGGTGACCCGGACCGACCCGCCGACCACCGCCACCGGCGGCACCGGCACCGCCGCCGGGCACGACCGCGAAATCCTCCGGCTCGCGGTCCCGGCGTTCCTCGCCTTGGTCGCCGAGCCGATGTTCCTGCTCGCGGACGCGGCGATCGTCGGGCACCTCGGCACCCCCGAGCTGGCCGCCCTCGGGATCGCCGGGGCGGTCGTGCAGACCGCGGTGGGTCTGTGCATATTCCTCGCCTACGGCACCACCGCGTCGGTGGCCCGTCGCATCGGTGCCGGCGACGTCCGCGGCGCCCTTGCCCAAGGCATCGACGGCATCTGGCTCGCCCTGCTGATCGGAGTGCCGACCACGGTGCTCGGCATCGCGGGCACCGGCCCGCTCGTGGCGCTCTTCGGCCCGGACCCGGTCGTGACCGACCACGCCACGACGTACCTGCGCTGGGCGTTCCTCGGCGTCACCCCGCTGCTGGTCATGCTGGCTGCCACCGGCATCCTCCGCGGCCTCCAGGACACCCGCACCCCGCTCGTGGTCGCGGTCGCCGGCAACGTGCTCAACGTCCTGCTCAACGTCGCGCTCGTCTACGGGCTCGACCTCGGCATCGCGGGCTCCGCCATCGGCACCGACCTCGCCCAGCTCGCCTCGGCGGGGGCGCTGGTCGCGGTCGTGGTCCGGGCCGCCCGGCGCGAGGGCACCTCCCTGCGTCCGGACCTGCCCGGCGTGCGCCGGGCCGCGCACGCTGGGGTGGCCCTCGTCGTACGAACTCTGACGCTGCGCGCCTCGCTGCTGGTGATGACGTACGGCGCGGCCGCCCTCGGCGCCACCGCGACCGCCACGCACCAGCTGGCGATGACGATCTGGGTGTTCCTCGCGTTCGCCCTCGACGCCATCGCGATCGCCGCACAGGCCATCACCGGTCGCTATCTGGGGGCCGACGACCTCGCCGGCACCCGGGCCGTGACCCGGGTGATGGTGCGCTGGGGGTTGTGGTCCGGGGTGGTGACCGGCATCGGCCTGGCCGCCCTTGCCGGCGTGCTGGGGCCGCTGTTCACCCCCGATCCCGCGGTGCACGACATGCTCTGGCCGGTGCTGCTCGTGGCGGCGGTGTTCCAGCCGGTCGCGGGCGTCGTCTTCGTGCTCGACGGCGTGCTGATCGGCGCCGGCGACGGCCGCTACCTGGCCTGGGGCGGTGTCGTCGTACTCGCCGCGTTCGCACCGCTCGCCTGGCCGGCCGTGCTGCTCCCGGCCGACGCCGGCGCCGGGCTGCTGTGGCTGTGGGTCGCGTTCGGGCTCGGCTTCATGGGCAGCCGCGCCGTGGTGCTGCTGCACCGCGCCCACGGCGACCGGTGGATGGTGACCGGCGCCGGCTGACGGGCCGGTCGCAAGGCCGTCACGGAGCGGGCCATGGGATTCATCGACGCTCCCCGGCTGGGTGGTCGTGCTCGCCGGCCTGCTGCCGCGACACCGCTGTCTGACCCCCACACGTGCTGCAACGGGTGCACAGCCCTGCAAATCGGACGGATCGGTCCGGTACTAGGACCATGGTCCACTACTGCGCCGATGCGGCCTCCGTCATCGTCTGTGGTGGAGGCGGTCACCGATCTGAAGCCCCCCGGATCGGATCCAAGAGCCGATACCTCTAGCCCCCACCGCCGTGGGGACGTGTTGCCCCCCACGTCCCAACGTCCCCACGGCGCCCCCCTTCCCGCGCACGTCTCCGTGTCGACCCCCGTGGCCCTCACCCGAACGGCACGGAACGCAGCGAGGGCCGCTCCCGTCGGGAGCGGCCCTCGTGGTCCTTCGGCGGTCGAACCGTCAGGTGGTGCGTGATGGTGCGGTGAGTGGCGCCGCCTCAGGCGGGGACCACGTTGAGGTTGACGGTCGCGTCGACGTCGTCGTGCACCTTGACCGTCACCTGGTGGGTGCCCAGCGACTTGATCGGGTTGCCGACGATGATCTTGCGCTTGTCGACCTCGGCCCCGGCCTGGGTGATCGCGGAGGCGATGTCACCGACGGTCACGGCGCCGAACAGGCGACCGCCCTCGCCGGCGCGGACCGGGAGGTTGAAGGTCGTCCCCTCGAGCTTGGCCTTGACCTCCTGCGCGTGGTCGAGGTCGCGGACCTCACGGGTGGACCGGGCAGCCTTGATCGACTCCACGGTGCGCTCGCCGCCCTTGGTCCAGCGGATCGCGAACCCGCGCGGGACGAGGAAGTTGCGGCCGTAGCCGTCCTTCACCTCGACGATGTCGCCGGGGGAACCGAGGCCGGAGACCTCCTGGGTCAGGATGAGCTTCATCAGTGGACCCCCTCAGCGAGCCGTGGACGTGTAGGGCAGGAGTGCGACCTCGCGGGCGTTCTTGACCGCGATGGCGACGTCGCGCTGGTGCTGCACGCAGTTGCCGGTCACCCGACGCGCGCGGATCTTGCCGCGGTCGGAGATGAACTTGCGGAGAAGCGTCGTGTCCTTGTAGTCGACGTAGGACACCTTCTCCTTGCAGAACTGGCAAACCTTCTTCTTCGGCTTGCGGAGTACTGGCTTGGCCATTGTGGTGCTTCCTTTCGTGAAGCCCGGCGTGCGCCGGAATGGTCGTCAGTTGATGTGGATGAGTGGTCTCGACAAGCTCGACCACCCGTAGGGGACTCAGATCAGAAGGGAGGCTCCTCCGAGGAGCCACCGGCGCCACCGGACGCCCAGGGGTCGTTGGACTGCTGGCCGGAGCCGCCGCCGTAACCGCCCTGGCCGCCGCCACCCTGCTGGCCGCCCCAGCTGCCGCCGGACCCGGCAGCCTGCTGGGCGCCGCCCTGGCCGCCGCCTGACGCCCACGGGTCGTCGCCGCCGGAGAAGCCGCCGCCCTGACCGCCGCCGCTGCGGGTGGTCTTGGTGACCTTGGCCGTCGCCATCTTGAGGCTCGGGCCGACCTCCTCGACGTCGATCTCGAAGACGGTGCGCTTCTCACCCTCGCGGGTCTCGTAGGAGCGCGCCTTCAGCCGGCCCTGGACGATGACCCGCATGCCCCGCTGCAGCGACTCGGCGGCGTTCTCGGCCGCCTGGCGCCACACCGAGCAGTTGAGGAACAGGGTCTCCTGGTCCTTCCACTCGCTGGTCTGCTTGTCGAACGTGCGGGGCGTCGACGCAACGGTGAAGTTGGCCACCGCCGCACCCGAGGGGGTGAAGCGGAGCTCGGGGTCGGCGGTGAGGTTGCCGACGACGGTGATCGGGGTTTCGCCTGCCATGTCAGGCCTCCAGTCTCGAGTAGCGACTCAGTGACGACCGGGGGAATCGGTCCTCGGGGGACTTCTCTGATCGCGGGTGTGCGTCAGCGAATGTCGGGACGAATGACCTTAGTGCGCAGCACCGACTCGTTCAGACCGAGCTGACGGTCGAGCTCCTTCACCGTGGCCGGCTCGGCCTGCAGCTCGATGACGGCGTAGATGCCTTCGGGCTTCTTGTCGATCTCGTAGGCGAGACGGCGACGTCCCCAGACGTCGACCTTCTCCACCGAGCCACCGTCCTGACGGACGACGTTGAGGTACGTGTCGAGCGAAGGCGCAACAGTGCGCTCTTCAAGATCGGGGTCGAGGATGACCATCACTTCGTAGGCACGCAAAGCGGTCTCCACCTCCTTCGGACTCAGAGCGGCCACGGCGTTTCCGTGACAGGAGGGCTTGTGCGTCTGCCGGTCCGACCGGAGGCCGGTCCCGACACATCGGCGGCCCGACGCCCAGTCATGTCCTGGGGTCGAGCCGATCGACGTTCCAGGGTATCAGCGGGCCGCCGGGCGGGAGAAATCGTCGTCCACAGCCCCGCATGCGGCACCGCCGCCCGGCTGCCGCGTCGGCGGGCTCTCCTAGGCTGAGGGCATGTTGATCGGTGCGCACGTCGACCAGACCGACCCGGTGGCGGAGGCCCAGGCCCGCGGTGCCGACCTGGTGCAGTTCTTCCTCGGGGACCCGCAGGGCTACAAGGGCCCCGAGATCCGGTACGCCGGAGGGGCCGAGGCCCTCCGCGACGACGCGGCCGCGGCCGGCGTCGCGCTCTACGTCCACGCGCCCTACATCGTCAACGTGGCCACCACCAACAACCGCATCCGGATCCCGAGCCGCAAGCTGCTCCAGCAGCACGTCGA
>NZ_DASSCL010000039.1:0-14088 GCF_035697785.1 Nocardioides sp. | reverse complement strand
GCTCGACCAGCCGTTGGTGGTCTCAGGCGACGACGCCGAAGCCTCCGGTCCAGGACACCTTCTCGCCGACGGCGAGCGTGAGCTGCAGGAAGCCGAGGGCCTCGAGCTCGCGGGCCCGACGCAGCGAACCCGCGTCGATGGCCTTGAGCCCGCCGGAGGAGACGACGCCGGCCAGCAGCGACTTCGCGTCGGCGTCGTCACCGGCGATCAGCACGGTGGTGGGGACCGTACCGACCGTGCCGGACACCAGGGTGCCGGCGAACGTGGTGTTGAACGCCTTGAGCACGCGCGACTCCGGCAGTGCGGCGGCGATCTCGGCGGCGGCCGAGCTGTCCGCGGGGACCGTCAGCGAGTCGAAGGTCTCGAAGTTCAGCGGGTTGGTGATGTCGACGATGATCTTGCCCGCGAGCTGGTCGCCGCGCTTGGCGATGACGTCGGCGACGGCCGGGTACGGCACGGCGAGGACGACGATGTCGCCGGTCGCGGCGCGGTCCGCGTCGGAGGTGCTCAGCACCTCGACGGTGTTCCCGCCCTTGGTGACGACGCCGGCGATGGCCTGGCCCATGTTTCCGCTGCCGATGATGCTCACGTGAGACATATCTGAACTCCTCTGGAAGATTGTGGCTACAACAAACACTCTCTCCCATTACACTTGAAACATCAACTGTCTAGGGATGTGTGCTGCGTCACATCGACGACAATGGGCGGGGCGGAGCCGGGCATGACCTTTGCCGGAATGGGTCGTTGAGCACGCGAAGGCCCAGGAGGCCGGGCGAGGGTCCCGGTGGACGGCGTGGGTCCAGCGGCCTTCTGAGGGACCCAGCAGGAGCACGACATGACTCGATCCGCACTGCGGGTCGGCGCGGCCACGGCCGCCGTCACCATCACCGTCCTCGGCATGGCGCCGGCCTTCGCGGCGCCGCTCTCGACGGCCGATGCCACCGCGGTCAGCGGCTCGATCGCCGGCAACCCCACCGACTCGGGAGTGGTCAGCGCGGTCGACGACGGCACCGGCGAGCAGCGCACCGGCGCGGCCAGCCCGCCCGTGGGGGTGCTGGGCAACCAGGGGCTCCTCAACGTCGGCGTGCTTGCCCAGGAGGCGACCGCTCGCGTGACCGACGGCGCCGGCTCCTCCGCCGCCTGCGCGGGCATCGCCGGCAACGGCGGCTCCGTGGCGCAGGTCGGCAGCTCCCGCTGCCTCACCCCCGGCGCTCCGGTCGGCGTCTCCGTCGCGAACCTCGATCTCACCGGTTCGGTGCTGGTCGACCCCACCTCCGCCCTCGAGCCGCTGTCCGCGCTGCAGCCGGTCATGGACCAGGTCGTCGGCCCGGTGACCCGCGCGGTCAGCGCCGGGCTCGCGCCGCTCGGTCAGACCGTCCTGGGCGGTTCGCTCGGGGCCGTCGAGGCTCGCTGCACGGCCACCCCGGGCGCCGCGGACGGGACCGCCTCGATCGTCGACGGACGCCTCACCGTCTCGCTGGCCGGCACCCAGGTGGACGTCCTCGACCTCCCCGTCGACCCGCCGCCGAACACCGAGCTGCTGGTCGACCTCGACACCGTCGCCACCTCCGTGCTCGACGGCGTGCGGAAGAACCTCGACACAGCTCTCGACGGCAACCTGGCGCCGCTGAACGCCGCCATCGACCCGGTGCAGCAGGAGGTCGTGGACAACGTGCTCGCCCAGCTGGCTCCGCAGCTGGCCCCGCTCAACGACGACGTCCTGCGGGTCGTGCTCAACAAGCAGACCCGCACCGCGGACAGCATCCAGGTCACCGCGCTGAGCGTCGAGGTTCTCCCCGCCGCCCGCGAGCTCACCGGCTTCCCCCTCGGCGCGGTCGAGATCGGTCGCGTGAGCTGCGGTCCCAACGGGCAGGCGGTCGAGCAGGCCGCACCCCCGGCCAGGGTGCAGAAGCCCCGGCCCCAGCCCAGGCTGCCGAAGATGCCGACGGTCGTCGCGTCCGGCGTCGCCGGTGAGGAGAAGCCCTGGTACGACGGCCTGCTCGCACCGGCCGGGCTCGTGCTGCTCGCCGCGACCGGCGGCCTGGTCGGCTACCGCAGGAGCACCGGGCAGTGAGCTCCACGGTGAGCACAGCCGACGCGTTCAGTCCCCGGCTGCTCATCCTCGCTGTCGCCCTCACCGTCGGCGTACTGATGTTCCTGCGCGGGTCTGACGACCACGCGACCGGCGCCGGTGTCCGGCCCGCCCAGCCGGTGCGGCTGGTAGTTCCCGCCCTCGACCTGGACTCGCGGGTCGCCCCGATCGAGGTGGACACCTCCGGAGTGCTCTACCCGCCGGACGACGTCGACGTCACCGGCTGGTGGAAGCGCAGCGCCAAGCCCGGCGCCCACCGCGGCCAGACCGTGCTCACCGGCCACACCGTCAGCACCGGCGGCGGCGTGATGGACCGGCTCGACGAGCTCCGCCCGGGTGACCGGGTGCGCGTGCGTACTCCGAAGGGCGTGGTCCGCTACGAGACCACCCGGGTTCGCACCTACTCGCGGGCGGAGCTGGCCCACGACGCGCGCCGGCTCTTCGGTCAGAAGCGGTCCCCCCGCCTGGTGCTGATCACGTGCACGGACTGGGACGGCGCGCAGTACCGGAGCAACACGGTCGCCTTCGCCGAGTTGTCAGCGCCCGAGCCGGTCCCGGCCGGTTCACACCCTGACAACTCTTGACTACAACGGGCGCGCCGGCCGCTCGTAGATGATCTCGAGCCCGTCCTCGTCGTCCCACTGTTCGCCCACCTGGGCGAAGCCGAACGGGCGCAGGGTCGCCAGTGAGGCGACGTTGTCGGGGCTGATGCTCGCGCGGACCGTGCGGACGGCGGGTTCGGAGGCGGCCCAGTCGAGCGCGGTCGCCAGCAGCCGGCGGGCGTGCCCTCGGCGACGGAGCGCGGTGTCGACGCTGTAGGCCACCTCGACCATGCCGTCGTCGTCGGGCGGACCGTGGAAGCCGACGTGGCCGACCGGCACCCCGGCGACCAGTGCGGCGCGCGCCACCCAGTCGGCCGCGGCCGGGTCCGTGAGCAGCTGGTCGTGCCGGATCCGCCACAGCCAGTTCTGGGTCAGGAAGTACGGCGTCAGGGGCACGCCCGCCAGTGCCGACGCGCGGTCGAGGTCGTCGTCGAGGAGCGCGGCCATCGTCGCGACGTCGAGCCGCACGAGCACGACGCCGTGCCCGTCCACGTGGGCCGCACCGCTCACGGCCGGGCGCCGGTCACCTGGAGGGCGGGGTTCCCGTAGGTCTCCGGCGTCTCGAGGAGCTCGAAGCGGGTGAGCGGCCAGACCACGCCCCAGACCTTCCCGACGACCGCGCTCTCCGGGACCGAGCCGCCGCCGGGCAGGTCCTGGTGGAATCGGGAGTCCTCGCTGTCGGGTCTGTTGTCGCCCATCACCCAGATGCGCCCTTCGGGGACCTCGACGTCGAAGCGCCGCTCCGACGGCTCCGCGTCGCCCGCGAGATAGGCATCCTCGTCGAGGGGCACGCCGTTGACCCGGATGCGGCCCTGCTTGTCGCAGCACGTGACCCGGTCGCCGCCGACGCCGACCACCCGCTTCACCAGGTGACCCCCGGTCGGGTACAGCCCGACTCGTGCGAGCACCTTCTGGACCGCCGTCGGCTCCGCGATCGCCGGGCCGAGCCAGCGGTCCTCCGGGTCGGCGAACACCACCACGTCGCCGCGCTCGACCTGTCCGTCGCCCCAGTAGGACACCTTCTGCACCAGGATCCGGTCGTCGTTGGTGAGCAGGGGACGCATCGAGCCGGACGGCACGAAGAACATCTGCATGAAGAATGTCTTGACCACCGCGGAGACGACCAGCGCGACCACGAGCAGCACCACGGTCTCGAGCCACAGCGGCACGGAACGACGCCGCTTCGGCTCCGCGGCCTCCCCGTTGGTCATGACGCCGACCCTATGTGATGCCCGGCTGCGGCACGCCCGCTTCCCGGGGTCCTGCGGGGTCGCCGACGACGACGTACCTCCGGGTCTCGCGGCCGCGACCCCTTGACGGCTCTCTTTACAAAATCTAGGGTCTTGTAAACCCGACTCTGGAGGGCGAGATGGCCAGCACCGCGACCGTTCCCGAGGGCTCCACCACGCAGTGGAGGGACAAGAAGAGGTACCTGTGGCTGCTCGGCCTCGTGGTGCCCTCGCTCGCCTTCCTCGCCTGGGGCCTGGTGGAGCTGACCGGGTGGAGCGGGTTCTGGTACCTCGGCCCGATCGTGGTGTTCGTCGTGGTCCCGGCCGTGGACCTGCTCGCCGGCCTCGACCGCAGCAACCCGCCCGACGACGTGATCGAGGCGCTGGAGAACGACAGGTACTACCGCTGGATCACGTATCTCTTCCTGCCCATCCAGTACGCCGCCCTGGTGTGGGCCTGCTGGATGTTCACGCAGAGCACGCTGAGCACCGTCGACAAGATCGGCCTGGCGATGACCGTCGGCACCATCGCCGGCATCGGCATCAACACAGCCCACGAGCTGGGCCACAAGAAGGAGTCACACGAGCGCTGGCTGGCCAAGATCGCGCTGGCGCAGAGCTTCTACGGGCACTTCTACATCGAGCACAACCGTGGTCACCACGTCCGGGTGGCGACCCCGGAGGACCCTGCCAGCAGCCGCGTCGGCGAGACGTTCTATGCGTTCTGGCCGCGCACGGTGATCGGGTCGGTGCGTTCGGCGTGGCACCTGGAGAAGCGCCGGATCACCCGCCGGCACAAGCACGCCTTCAGGATCCGCAACGACGTGCTGAACGCGTGGCTGATGTCGGCCGTGCTGTGGGGGGCCCTGGTCGCGGCCTTCGGTGTCGGCATCCTGCCGTTCCTGGTCATTCAGGCGGTCATCGGCTTCTCGCTGCTGGAGGTGGTCAACTACCTCGAGCACTACGGGATGCTGCGCCAGCGCACCGGCGCCGACGGCACCGGCCGCTACGAGCGCGTCGACCCGAGCCACTCCTGGAACAGCAACAACATCGCGACGAACGTGCTCCTCTACCACCTGCAACGGCACAGCGACCACCACGCGAACCCGACCCGGCGCTACCAGACGCTGCGCGACTTCGAGGAGTCGCCGGTGCTGCCGACGGGGTACGCCGGGCTGATCATCCTGGCGCTCGTCCCGCCGCTGTGGTTCGCGGTGATGGACAAGCGGGTCCTCCGGCACTTCGGCGGGGACCTCACCCGCGCCAACATCCAGCCCTCGAAGCGGGAGAAGGTGCTGGCGAGGTACGCCGGGCCGTCCGCCCCGGCCCCCGAGGCGGCCGCCTAGTGTCGCGGTGGGTCTGCCCCGGATGCGCCTACGCGTACGACGAGGCGGTCGGCGACGAGCGCGAGGGCTTCGCGGCCGGGACCGCCTGGTCCGACGTACCCGACGACTGGTGCTGCCCCGACTGCGGTGTGCGGGAGAAGGTCGACTTCGAGCCCGGTCCGTAGTCTTTCCGCATGACGGTGACCGCCGAGGGCGTGCGCGAACGGCTGCTCGCCAGCGCTGCCGACATCACCTGCGAGTCGGGGTGGTCGGCGGTGACGATGGGCAAGGTCGCGGCCCGGGCGGGGGTCAGCCGGCAGACCGTCTACAACGAGCTGGGCAGCAAGCCGGCGCTCGGGCAGGCGATGGTGCTGCGCGAGCTGGAGCGGTTCCTCGCCATCGTGGAGCGCGAGCTGGACACCCACGACGACCTGGTCGCCGCGATCCGGTCGGCCGCCGAGCAGATCCTGCTGATGGCCGGCGACAACCCGCTGCTGCACGCCCTGCTGGCCTCGGCGCACAGCGTGTCGCGCGGCAACGAGGCGGCGTCCAGCACCGACCTGCTGCCGTTCCTCACCACCGACGCGCAGCCGCTGATCGCGGCCGCGACGGCGGTGATCGGCGAGCGCGTGGAGCGCTTCCCCGAGCTCGACCTGCAACCCCACGAACGCGCCGTCGCCATCGACTCGATCGTGCGGCTGGTGCTCAGCCACGTCATGCAGCCCGGCGCCTCGCCCGCCGAGACCGCCGACGACCTGGCCTGGATCGCGGCCCGCGTCCTGCTCCGCGGCTGAGAGCCCGATACGACGCGACGTACCGGTTGTTCCGGGAGGCCCCAGACAGCAATTCCGTCGCGTCGTATCGGGAGGGTGGGTCAGCCGGGGCCGGGCTCGCCCATGTCGGGAAGCCCCTCGACCTTCGGGTCGCCGGAGGACCCGTCGCCCGACGACGCGTTGCTGGAGTCGTCGTCCGTCTCGGAGGGGTCCTGCGCCAGCGGGTTGTCGTCGGTCGGCTGTAGGTCCTCCGGCAGGTCCTCGTCGGCGATCAGGCCCACGTCGGGGGTCTCGTGCTCGTTGCTCGACTCGCTCATGACTGCGTCGTACCCCGATTCGTCTGCGCTCATCCCGCGTGAAACACCCCATAGACCGCAGACGAATCGTTGTGCCGGCAGGACAGAGGCCCCGACCCGGCGGCGGGTCGGGGCCACTGCGTTCGTCGGCGTCACATCTGCGGCATCAGCACCGCGTCGATGAGGTACACCGTGGCGTTGGCGGTCTGCACGCCGCCGCAGATCACGCTGGCGTCGTTGACCTTGAGGTTGTCGCCGGATCCGGTGACCTCGACATCGCCACCCTGGACGGTGGTCTGCGTGGAGTCGGCGATCTCGTCGGGCGAGATCTGACCGGGCACCACGTGGTAGGTCAGGACGCTGCTCAGCAGGTCGGCGTTCTTCGGCTGCGCGAGCGCCGCGACGGTCTTCTTCGGCAGTGCGGCGAAGGCATCGTCGACCGGCGCGAAGACGGTGAACTCGTCACCGTTGAGGGTGTCGACCAGGTCGACCTTCGGGTTCAGCTGACCGGAGACCGCCGCCGTGAGTGTCTTGAGGAGCGGGTTGTTGCCGGCGGCGACCGCGACCGGGTCCGCCGCCATCCCCTCGACCGAGCCGGCACCGTCGGGCACCTGCTCGGCGTAGCCCTCGCAGCCGGGGCCGACCAGGTCGGCGGCCGGGTCCATGGGCTCGGATGCCTCCTGCTCCAAGGGGGCCTGGGAGGCGGTGTCACCGGACGCCGCGTCGGCGGCGGGATCGTCACTGCCGCACGCGGCGGTCAGGGTGATGGCGGACACGACGGCGACCGTCGCGGCGAGCTTCCTCATGGTGCGCATCGTGGTTGCGTCCCTTCGGTTGGTGGGGGGATTTCCCTTGCTGTGTTGCCGTTCGGGGCCCGACGTCCCTCGGATGGGTGGGCGGGCCGACTGATCGGACCTGTTACTCGACCGTGACGTCGACGCTGTGCCAACCGGTCGACCCGTCGGGCGCGATCGGTGCCCGCTCGGCGGTCTGGGTGTAGCCGGACCGGTCGGTCGCCCGGACCTCGAGCTTGTGCCGGCCTACAGGCGCGTCCCAGCGGTAGACCCACTGGCGCCAGGTGTTGACGTTGTCCTCCTCGGCGAGCTCCGCCTCACGCCACGGCCCGCCGTCGATGCGGACCTCGACCGAGTCGATGCCGCGGTCCTGCGACCAGGCCACACCGGCGATCGGTGTGCGACCCGCCCGCACCCGGGCGAACGAGCGGGGTACGTCGATGCGGGACGACGTCTTGATCGGGGCCTGTGCCGCGTAACCACGCGTGGTCCAGTACGCCCGGAAGTCCGCGAAGCGCGTTACCTCGAGGTCGACCAGCCACTTGGTCGCCGACACGAAGCCGTACAGCCCGGGCGTCACCATGCGGGCCGGGAACCCGTGCTCGAGCGGTAGGGGCTCGCCGTTCATCGCGATCGCGACGAGTGCGTTGCGCGCGGGGTCCTGCAGCACCTGCAGCGGCGTGCCCACGGTGAAGTCGTCGGCGCTCGTGGACTTCACGGCGTCGGCGCCTTCCCGCACGCCGGCCTCGCGGAGCAGGTCGCGCATCGGTGCGCCGATCCAGGAGGCGTTGCCGACGTACTCCCCGCCGACCTCGTTGGACACGCAGGTCAGGGTGATCCGCTCCTCGACGAGACGCCGGCTCAGGAGGTCCTCGAAGGAGAGCTCGAGCTCGCGCTCGACCATGCCGTGGATGCGCAGGGTCCAGCCGTCGATCGGTACGTCGGGCACGCGCAGCGCGGTGTCGACCCGGTAGAAGTCCCGGTTCGGCGTGAGGTACGGCGTGATCCCCGGGACGCCGAGAGACGCGCCGGCCGGCACCCGTGGCGCCGGCACCGTCGGCCGGGGCACGGTCAGGCCGGCCCGGGCCGCGGCTGCTGCGGGGCGCCCGAGCTGCCGCCCCACGACGCCCCCGGCGGCCGCGACCGCGCCGACCGCCGCGGCCGCCCTCAGGAACGCCCGACGGTCGAAGGCGGCCGGCAGCTCGTCGCCGGGGACCGTGGCGGGCAGCAGGTCGTCGACGAGCAGGCGCGGCTTGCCGCCGGTCACCTGTTCGCGGAGCCGGATGCCGGGTGCCGCGATGACGTCCGGCCCGTCGGGACCCTGCTCCCCGTCCTCGCTGTCGGCCGCCGCCTCCTTGGCGGGAATGCGCACGGCACGCAGGAGCACCGTCAGCGAGACGAGCCCCGTCACGAGGAGTGCGAGCGTCGGAAGCAGCCGGGCGAGCGGCCCGGCGGTGGCGGCCCTGTCGGTGAGCGCCGCGGCAGTGGCCACCGCGGTCAGCGCCACGAACGCGGAGGCGGCCAGGCGCGGACGTCGTACGCCGACCGCCCCGGCTGCCAGCGCGAGCACGACCACGGTCCCGACCACGCCGCCGATCAGCACGGCCTTGTCGGCGGTGCCGAACGTGGCGATCGCCCACTCCTTGACCGGTCGTGGCGCGGCGTCGACCGCACGGTTCGCGACCGCCAGCAGCGGTGAGGTGACCCCGTCGAGAAGGACGGTGACGGCCTCGGCCGCCGCCACCCCGGCGGCTCCGGCGAGCAGCCCCGCACCGGCTCCGGCCGCCAGGTGCCGGGACCCCCTGCTCCTGTCGTCGCTGCGCCGTGGGCTCATGGCAGTGGTTCGAGACGTTGCCGGTCACGGATGGGTGAAACGGCGTGTGTCGGCTTGTCGCAGGGGGAAGACTGGGAGCTGGACTCGGAGGGAGCCCGGATGGGGAGGGAACGACCGGCCGCGGGCGTCGTCGCGGGCTGCTGCGCGCTCCTCCTGCTCGCCCTTGCCGCCTGCACCAGCGATCCCGTGCGCGAGGCACCGGCTCGCGCACCGGAAGCCTCCACCCCGGCGCCGGCCACGACCGAGCCGGCCGTCGACTTCACGGTGGCCGACCCCGGCCCCTTCGAGCCGCCGCTGCTGACCGCCGACGTGCTCATCACCAGCACCGACCCGATCCCGCGTGGCGTGCAGCGCAGGATCCGCGGCCTGAAGGGGGTGCGAGCCGCGATGCCGATGTCGATGGCGTCGCTGTCGTCCAACGGCCGCACGCTGTCGATCGCGTCGGTGGACCTCGACGAATACCGGCACTTCACGCCGATGGAGACGGCGTCGGCCGACGAGGTGTGGAAGCGGCTCGCCGGTGGCGAGGTCGCGGTGGACCCCGCCGTCGGGAGGCGGCTCGAGGAGCCGCGCGGCTTCCTCACCCTCGGCACCCAGGCCGACGCGCCCGAGGTGCACATCGGCGCCTACGCCCCGCTCTCCAAGCGGATCAGCGCCGTGGTGACCCGGCCGCGCGGGGAGCAGATCGGGATGAGGGGCGACAACGCTCTTCTGGTGTCCACCGGGCGGCTCACCCCGTCGGTGCTCACCGGGCGCATGCAGCGGATCCTCGGTGACTCCGCGTCCCTGCAGGTGCTGGCGCTCGAGTTCGACGTCGACGTCGACCAGACCGCAGTGCTGGCGGGGACAAGTGCCGCCGACGCGGTCGGGTCCTTCCGCTACACCGCGCACCCGAGCGGGCGGATCACGCCCGAGCAGGGCTGGGTGGACGCGAACATCCGCACCGAGGAGGTGCCGCTGCTCGGCTCGGTCACCTGCCACAAGGTGATGCTGGTGCAGCTGCGCGCGGCGCTGTCCGAGGTCGTGCGGAGCGGCCTGGCGGACGAGATCCATCCCGACGAGTACGCCGGCTGCTACTTCCCGCGCTTCATCGGCTACGACCCGGCCAAGGGCCTCTCGCTGCACTCGTGGGGCATCGCCGTCGACCTCAACGTGCCCGGCAACCAGCGCGGAACCATCGGCGAGATGGACCGCGGCGTGGTGGCGATCTTCAAGAAGTGGGGCTTCGCCTGGGGCGGCGACTGGAACTACACCGACCCCATGCACTTCGAGCTCGCCTCGATCGTGCGCCCGGGCTGACGCGCGCCGTACGCTGGACGTGAGGTGATCGCCGTGACCGACGCTGTGCCGCCTGTCGACCCACCGGTGAGCAGGTACGCCCACCTGCCCGAGCCGGTGCGGCTCGAGGACACGGTCACCTCCGCCGAAGCGCAGGCGATCCCGGACGAGAAGGACGACTACTGGCGCGAGGTCGAGTGGATGTTGCGCGTGTCGGGCGGCGGGTAGGTCGGACAGGCTCGGCGGGCTCGACCACCGAGGTGCTCGCTCCGAGCAGTGGCTAGGGTCGCGCCATGCGCGCGCTTCAGGTCACCCGGCTCGACGGTCCGGCCGCCCTCGAGGTCAACGACGTCCCCGAACCCACCCCCGGCGAGGACGACGTCCTCGTCGACGTGAGGGCGGTCGGCGTCAGCTTCCCCGACCTGCTGCTGTCGCGCGGCGAGTACCAGATGAAACCCGACCTGCCGTTCCAGCTCGGGGTCGACTTCGCCGGCGTCGTACGCACCGCACCCGCCGGATCGGGCTTCGCGGCGGGCGACCGGGTCGCGTGCGTGCTGCCGTGGGGCGGTGCCGCCGAGGTCGTCGCGCTCGGCGCCGACAGCGTGTTCCCGCTGCCCGGCACCGTGTCCTTCGAGGCCGGCGCTGCAATGCCGTTGAACTACCTGACCGCGCAGTTCGCCCTCGCCACGCGTGCCGGACTACGTGAGGGCGAGACGGTGCTGGTGCACGGTGCCGCCGGGGGCGTGGGCACGGCGACGATCCAGGTCGCGAAGGGGTACGGCGCCCGCACGATCGCCGTGGTCTCGACCGAGGAGAAGGGCGACCTCGCGCGGGCGGCGGGCGCCGACGAGGTCGTGCCCGTCGACGGGTTCCTGGCCGGGGTCAAGGAGCTGACCGACGGTCGCGGGGTCGACGTCGTCATGGACGTCGTCGGTGGCGACCTGATGACCGACTCGCTGCGGTCGCTGGCCCCGCTCGGCCGGCTGCTGGTGGTCGGCTTCACCGGCGGCACCATCCCCGAGGTGCGCGTGAACCGGCTGCTCCTCAACAACATCGACGTCCGCGGCGTCGGCTGGGGCGCGCACGCCATGGTCCGTCCCGGCTTCATGCGCGAGCAGTGGGAGGCGTTGGTGCCGATGATGGAGAGCGGCGTCGTCGCCCCGCCCGTCGTCCGCACCTACCCCTTCGAGGAGATGGGCACGGCGCTCACCGAGCTCGCCGAGCGACGCGCCCTGGGCAAGTCCGTGGTCCTGCTCTGAGGCGATGGTCCGCGCCGGGGGCTCAGCCCAGCTTGACCTTGTCGGCGTACTCCGGGTGCCGCCCGACCCAGGACGTCAGGAACGGGCAGGTGACCCGCACGGCCTGGTCGCCGCCCAACGCCTGGTCGAGCACCTCGCCGGCCAGCGTGCTGCCGACGCCGCGCCCCTCAAAGGCGTCGGCCACCTCGGTGTGGAACAGGATCCGCGTGTCGCGGTGGTCGACGTACTCGACGAAGCCGGCCACGGTCCCCTCGTCGTCCACGGCCTCGTAGCGATGGGCGTCCGGGTTCTCCTGCACGGTCACATCCATGCGGTCGATCATGGCAGGCGGCCTGGGTGGGACCGGGCGGTTACTGTGAGCCCGTGACCATGCTTGACGACGCCCGACCGGGCATGAACCCCGACATCCGTCCCCAGGACGACCTCTTCGGCCACGTGAACGGCCGCTGGCTCGACGAGACGGAGATTCCCTCCGACCGCTCCTCGTGGGGATCGTTCACGGTCCTCGCCGACGCCGCCGAGGAGCACGTCCGCCAGATCATCGAGGAGCTGGCCCAGAGCACCCACGAGCCCGGCTCGAACGCCCAGAAGATCGGCGATCTCTACGCCAGCTTCATGGACGAGGAGCGGGTGGAGGCTCTGGGAGCCGAGCCGATCCGGGCCGACCTCGACAGGCTCGGCACCATCACCGACACCTCCGCACTGGCGGCCTTCATGGGCGCGCTCGAGCGGCAGGGCGGAGGCGGCTTCTTCGCGGCGTACGTCGACACCGACGACCGCAACTCCGACCGCTACATCGTCAACGTCCTCCAGGGCGGGCTCGGCCTGCCCGACGAGTCCTACTACCGCGAGGAGAAGTTCGCGGAGGTGCGCACGAAGTACCTCGCGCACCTGGAGCGGATGTTCGAGCTCGCCGGGGTCGACGACCCCGCAGGTGCCGCCGAGCGGGTGCTGTCCGTGGAGCGCCGGCTCGCCGAGGGGCACTGGGAGCGGGCCGCGACCCGCGACGTGCTGAAGACCTACAACCTGCGCACGCTCGCCGACCTCAAGCAGGCCGCGCCGGCGTTCGACTGGGACGCGTGGGCGACGGCGCTCGGTGCTGACGAGGCCACGCTGGCCGAGGTGTGTGTGCGCCAGCCGTCGTACTTCGAGCACCTCTCCACGGTCCTCGAAGAGGTGAGCCTCGAGGACTGGAAGGCATGGGCGGCCATCCGGGTCATCCGCTCGGCATCCTCGTACCTCTCCGCCGCGTTCGTCGACGAGAGCTTCGACTTCTACGGCAAGACCCTCAACGGCACCCCCGAGCTGCGCGCCCGCTGGAAGCGCGGCGTCGCCTTCGTCGAGGGCGCGATCGGTGAGGCGGTCGGTGAGGAGTACGTCGCCCGGCACTTCCCGCCGCGGGCCAAGGAGATGATGGACGAGCTCGTCGCCAACCTGATCGAGGCCTACCGGCGGCAGATCGCGGCGCTCGACTGGATGGGTGAGGAGACCAAGCAGCGGGCGTTCCGCAAGCTCGAGACGTTCCGGCCCAAGATCGGCTACCCGGAGAAGTTCCGCGACTACTCGGCGCTCGAGGTGACCGCCGGCGACCTGATCGGCAATGCCCGCGCCGCAGCCGCCTTCGAGACCAACCGCGAGCTGGGCAAGATCGGCTCACCGGTCGACCGCGACGAGTGGTTCATGCTGCCGCAGACCGTGAACGCCTACTACAACCCCGGCACCAACGAGATCTGCTTCCCCGCCGGGATCCTGCAGAAGCCGTTCTTCGACGCCGACGCCGAGCCGGCCGAGAACTACGGCGGCATCGGTGCCGTCATCGGCCACGAGGTCGGGCACGGCTTCGACGACCAGGGCTCGCAGTTCGACGAGGTGGGCAACCTCAACGAGTGGTGGACCGAGGCCGACCGGGCGGCGTTCAAGGCGCGCTCCGACAAGCTGATCGCGCAGTACGACGGCTACGAGCCGCGCGACCTGCCGGGCGAGAAGGTCAACGGTGCGCTGACCGTGGGCGAGAACATCGGCGACCTCGGCGGCATCACCATCGGGCTCAAGGCCTACGAGATCAGCCTCGAGGGCCAGGAGGCGCCGGTCGTCGACGGGCTCACCGGCGTGCAGCGGGTGTTCCTGAACTACGCGCACGTCTGGCGCACCAAGCGCCGCAAGGAGCAGCTGCTCCAGCTGCTGACGACCGACCCGCACTCCCCGGGTGAGTTCCGCGCAAACATCGTGCGCAACCTCGACGAGTTCCACGAGGCGTTCGGAACCAAGCCCGGTGACGGCCTGTGGCTCGACCCGGAGGATCGGGTCCGGATCTGGTGAGGGGTGGGGGGTGGATTACCACGGTCCCGTGGTAATCCACCCCTTCCCGCGGGGAACTCCCCACGGGAACGGGCAGGTCACCCACGGGAGGGTCGCCGTCCACGGACGTGGGGACACGACCCCGCGCCCGCCGTACGCCGGGCGCGGCTCAGCCGCCGAGCGAGTCGAGGAACGCGCCCACGTGCTTCCACAGCTGCTCGGTCGCGGCGGCGTCATGCTCGTCCGGCAGCGAGGCATCGGTGAACAGGTGCCCCGACGCGTCGTACTCGTGGAACTCCGCGCGCGCG
>NZ_DASSCL010000038.1:0-2001 GCF_035697785.1 Nocardioides sp. | reverse complement strand
GCACGACATCGGCAAGGGGGAGCTGCAGGACCACAGCGTGGCCGGTGAGCCGCTCGCCGGGGCCGTCGCCGAGCGCTGGGGGTACGACGCCCACGAGGCCGCGCTGGTGCGGCGGCTGGTGCGCTGGCACCTCCTGCTCGTGGAGACGGCGACGACGCGCGACCTGGACGACCCGGCCACCCTGGCGGCTGTCGCCGAGCGCGTCGTGGACGTCGAGACGCTCGACCTCCTGGAGGTGCTGACCGAGGCCGACGCCCGGGCCACGTCCCCCAAGGCGTGGACCGTTTGGCGCGCGTCGCTGGTCGCCGACCTCGCCGGCCGGGTCCGGGCTGTGCTCCGGGGCCGGTCACCGGGGCCGTCCGAGGCGGGCGGCGGCGCGCCCGTGCCGGTCCCGGACCGGGTGCTCGCGGACCCAACGGCGGTCGCGCTCACGATCGAGCCATACGAGCACGGTTCGAGGCTGACGGTCGTGTCCGGGGACCGGTTGGGGCTGATCGCGGACGCCGCCGGCGCCCTCGTCGTACAGCGGCTGACGGTGCGGTCGGCGCGAGCCTGGACCCAGGGCGAGTACGCCGTGTCGGTCTGGGAGGTTGCCGAGCGGGACCTGGACCCGGCCATCGTCCGGCAGCGGTTCGAGGCCGTAGCCGAGGGCAGGCTGGACCCGCGGGAGCGGATCCGGCCGCCCGCGCCAGGCGCGCTGGACCCCGCGGTGCTGGTGCGGCACGGCGCCTCTTCCGCGGCCACGGTGATCGAGGTGCGCACCGATGACCGGCCGGGGGTGCTCCACATCGTGGCCCGGGCGCTGGCCGATCTCGAGGTCTCGGTCCGATCGGCCCACGTGGCCACCCTGGGCCCGCAGGCGGTCGACGTGTTCTACGTGGGCGAGCCGGGGGCGGGTGCGCTCGGGGACGAACGAGCCGCGACCGCGGTCCACGCGGTCCGGAGGGCGCTGTCCCCGACGGTTACCCTTGACGTCTGACCGGACGCCCGTGCGGCGCGCCGCCGCCACCGACCCCTGATCGACGAAGGCTGACCACCATTGTTCGCGACACTCTCCGACCGCCTTGCTGACACCTTCAAGAACCTGCGTGGCAAGGGGCGGCTCTCGGAGGCCGACATCGACGCGACCGCCCGGGAGATCCGGATCGCGCTGCTCGAGGCCGACGTGGCCCTGCCCGTGGTCAAGCAGTTCGTCGCAGCGGTCAAGGAGCGGGCCCGCGGCGCGGAGGTCAGCCAGGCGCTGAACCCGGCCCAGCAGGTCGTCAAGATCGTCAACGAGGAGCTCGTCACCATCCTCGGCGGCGAGACCCGCCGGTTGCGGTTCGCCAAGACCCCGCCGACCGTCATCATGCTCGCCGGCCTCCAGGGCGCCGGCAAGACGACGCTCGCCGCGAAGCTCGCGCTCTGGCTCAAGGAGCAGGGCAACAGCCCGCTGCTCGTCGCCGCCGACCTGCAGCGCCCCAACGCGGTCGGCCAGCTCCAGGTCAACGGTGAGCGGGCCGGGGTGAAGGTGTTCGCCCCCGAGCCGGGCAACGGCGTCGGCGACCCGGTCGCCGTCGCGAAGGCGGGCGTCGCGGAGGCCCGGCGTACCCTCCACGACGTCGTCATCGTCGACACCGCCGGCCGCCTCGGTGTCGACGCCGAGATGATGCAGCAGGCGTCGGACATCCGCGACGCGGTGAGCCCCGACGAGATCCTGTTCGTCGTCGACGCCATGATCGGCCAGGACGCGGTCAACACCGCGCAGGCGTTCCTCGACGGGGTCGGCTACGACGGCGTGGTGCTGACCAAGCTCGACGGCGACGCGCGCGGCGGTGCCGCGCTGTCGATCGCGTCGATCACCGGCAAGCCGGTGATGTTCGCGTCGGCCGGTGAGAAGCTCACCGACTTCGACCTGTTCCACCCCGACCGGATGGCCTCGCGGATCCTCGACATGGGCGACATGCTCACCCTGATCGAGCAGGCCGAGAAGACCTTCGACGCCGAGGAGGCCGCGAAGGC
>NZ_DASSCL010000037.1:0-19141 GCF_035697785.1 Nocardioides sp. | reverse complement strand
TTGGCGGGCTCCTGGAGGAACTCCTTGATCTCGCCGAGCTCCTCGATCGCCTCCTGGCAGCCGGCCACGTCGGCGAACGTGGTCTTGGGCATGTCCTTGCTGATCAGCTTGGCCTTGGACTTGGCGAACTGCATGACGCGGCCGCCACCGCCCTGGACCTGGTTCATCAGGAACAGGAACAGCAGGATGATCAGCACGAACGGGAGGAACGTCGCGAGGATCGAGCCGAGCAGGCTCGGCTGCGGGTTCTCGGAGTTCGACTTCTCGATCGTGCCCTGGTCGACGCCGTCCTGCGCGAGCGCGATGATGCTCTGCTGCTGGCCGGCCACCCAGGTCGCGGTCTCCTTGTCACCGTTGTCGAGCTCGGCGCGGATCTCCTGGTCGCCGTCGACGAACGTGATCTCCTTGACCGAGCCGTCCTTGATGTTGCTGACCATGTCGGAGGTGTCGACCTCGTCGTACCCTCCGTTGGGCGCGAGGTACTGCAACGCCACCAGCACGCCCACCACCGCGATGACGATCCACAGCCAGGGGCCGCGGAAAATACGCTTCACATCCATGATCCGGGGTCGGCGCCCCGCCCTCCTGCCAGCTCAACAAGTTCGACACACCGACGGTACATGCGACGTCGGAATCACCCATTCTCCCACCATCACGAGCATCGGGCTCCGCCGACCGAGCAGCGAGCGGTGAACCGCGCTTCGAGCGGTGGCAGGTGTCGGCTCCCGGTCGACCGCGGGTCAGCCGTAGACGTGCGGCGCGAGCGTCCCGATCGAGCGCAGGTTGCGGTAGCGCTCGGCGTAGTCGAGGCCGTAGCCGACCACGAACGCGTTGGGGATGTCGTACCCGACGTAGCGGACGTCGACGGTCATCTGCTGCGCCTCCGGCTTGCGGAGCAGGGTGCAGATCTCGACGGAGGCGGGCCCGCGTGAGCTCAGGTTGGAGACGAGCCAGGACAGCGTGAGGCCGGTGTCGATGATGTCCTCGACCACCAGCACGTGCCGGCCGCTGATGTCGGTGTCGAGGTCCTTGAGGATGCGCACGACGCCGGAGGACTTGGTGCCGGAGCCGTACGACGAGATCGCCATCCAGTCCATCTCGACGTGCCGGCCGAAGTGCCGGGCCAGGTCGGCCATCACCATCACCGCGCCCTTGAGCACGCCGACCAGCAGGATGTCCGTGCCGTCGTAGTCCTTCTCGATCTCGGCGGCGAGCTCACCGAGCCTCTGCTGGATGTCTGCCTCGGTGAAGAGGACGTCGACCAGGTCGCCCTCGATGTGCGCTTCGTCCATGGGCGTCAGCCTCCCACAGCGCCGGCGCCCGCCTCATCCGTGGGGCGGAACCTCAGCAACGGGCCTTCCCGGGTCGCCCGCAGGTGTCCGGGGAGGTCGACCCAGCGCTGCCCGCGGTAGGCCGTGACGAGCTCGTCGACCGCGACCACGTGCACCCGGAACAGCTCTCCTGGCGACGCCCCGGCCGCCACCGCGGCGAGCCGGATCACGCGACGACGTACGGCGGTGTGCAACGCGAGCAGGCCGTCGACGCGAAGGCCGTCGGGACCGGCCACCTCGTCGTGGGCCGCGGCGGCGATCGCGTCGAGCGCGGCGACGTCCTCCTGGAGCTGCTCGGCGGTCCTGGCCAGGGTCTCCGCCACCCCGGGCCCCAGCTCCGCCTCCAGCATCGGCATCACGGTGTGCCGGACCCGTGACCGGGTAAACCGGGGGTCCTGGTTGTGGGGGTCCTCCCAGTACGCGATGCCCTCGGCGCGGCAGGCCTGCTCGGTCTGCGACCGGGCCACGTCGAGCAGTGGCCGGCGGAACACGTCGTACGCCGCCCGCATGCCGGCGATCGCACGGCCGCCGGAGCCCCTGGTCAGCCCGAGCAGCACGGTCTCCGCCTGGTCGTCGCGTGTGTGGCCCAGCAGCACAACGGACGCACTCGTGCGCTGGGCGACCTCCTCGAGCACGGCGTAGCGCGCCTCGCGTGCGGCCGCCTCGACGCCGAGCCCGGCCGGTTCGACGCACACCCGCACCGCGACGGTCTCGTCCGCCCCCAGTCCGGCCATCTGCGCGACGACGCGGTCCGCGTGGGTGGCCGACCCCGGTTGCAGCCCGTGGTCCACGGTCACCCCGATCACCCGGAGCGCCAGCCGGCGGGCCTCGAAGACGGCGGCGGCGAGCAGGGCCAGGGAGTCGGCGCCCCCGGAGCAGGCGACGAGCCCGACACCTCCCTCGGGGTCGGGCACCTGGTCGAGGCAGCGTCGTACGGCGCGCCGTACCGCTGCCACGGCAGGGTCCAGGGACACGTCAGCCGTGGACGCGCCGGACCCAGGCCGCCGGGTCACCGATCTCCACCCTGGAGGGCAGGTTCGCCGGCTCGGCCCACACCGCGTTGAGGCCGTCCATGCCGACCTGGTCGAGCGCGCCGCGGACGAAGGCGGCACCGTCGCGGTACTGCGCCATCTTGGCGTCGAGGCCGAGCAGCTTGCGGAGCACGCGGTCGAGGTAGCTGGTGCCCTTGCGGCGCTCGGTGAACCGGCGCCGGATCTCCGCGACGGACGGGATGACGGACGGACCGACACCGTCCATCACGACGTCGGCGTGCCCCTCGAGCAGCGACATCACCGCGGTAATCCGGTCGAGAACCTCACGCTGACGGGCCGAGGAGAAGAGGTCGAGCAGGCTGACGTCGTCGTCGCCGCGCAGGATGTCGCCGACCCGCTTGACCCCCTCGCCCAGCATCGCCGCGAGCTTGGCCGGGTCGACCTCGATGTCGCTGACCAGGGCCTCGATCTCGCCGCGGATGTGGTCACGCATCCAGGGGACGGCGGTGAACTGCACGCGGTGGGTCTCCTCGTGGAGGCACACCCAGAGCCGGAAGTCCCGGGAGTCGACGCCCATCTCGTTCTCGGCGTGCACGATGTTGGGGGCCACGAGCAGCAGCCGGCCGGCCGGACCGTTGCCGCTGCCGTTGCCGTCCGGTCCCGCGACGCTGTCGATGCCGTAGAACGGGTCGAACTGGCCCAGGACCTTCGACGACATGAACCCGAGGAGGGCGCCCACCTCGAGGCCGGTGACCCGGGAGCCCACCGCCTCGGCCAGCGGCGAGGGGCTGCCCTTGCGCTCCTGGAGCTTGTCGACGAGGGGCGCGAACACGTCGGCGAACCCGTCGGCGTTGGCGCGGATCCAGCCGGGCCGGTCGACGACCAGGACGGGCGCCGTGCGCGACCCCGCCTCCAGGCCGGTGAACTCGCGGACCAGCGGCGTCGACTGCTCGGCGCCGGCCCGCAGCTCGGCGACGACGGCCTCGGCCTCTTCGCGAGAGATGGCGGGACCCGGCCCGGCCATCCGCGATGCGGCCGTCACCGCGAGGTCCCAGTCGATCATCATCGAGCGTGCCGCCATGCTGTGACCTTACGGGGTGAGGCCTGACCGAACGTCCGATATCGGTAGCCCGACAGTGGTCGGGAGGTCACGGGAGGGATACCGACATCGGGGGTCAGGCGCAGGTGCAGGCGGCCAGCGCGGCGGCCACCTGGTCGAGACGGGCGCGGGCAGCCAAGGTGTCGGGGGTGCGGACCTTGTCGGCGGCGGCCACGAAGGCGAGCACCACCCCGTCGTCGGTGGTGACCGTCCCGGCCAGGCCGTGCACACCGGACAGCGTGCCGGTCTTGGCGCGCACGGAGCCCAGCCCCTGCTCGGCCCCGGTCTCGAAGCGGAACGTCAACGACCCGGTGAACCCGGCGACCGGGAGACCCGTGAGCACCGGCCGCAGGGCGGTGCCGTCCGGGCCGGCCGCGCGCGTGAACACGTCGAGCAGGGTCTCGGGCCGGAGCCGGTTGCCCCGGGCCAGGCCCGAGCCGTCGAGGATCCGGTCGCCCGACACGTCGACACCGAGCCCGGCGAGCGTCTCGGCGACCCCGGCGGCACCGCCCGAGAACGACCCGGGCCGGCCGGTGGCGAGCCCGACGTGCCGCAGCAGCACCTCGGCCGCCTCGTTGTCGCTCACGTCGAGCACGTGCTGGACGATCTGCCCCAACGGTGCAGACTCGACGGCGGCCAGCTCGGTCGGCTCGGTGGGCGCGGGCTCGGGACGGGGGCGGCCGACCACCTGGATGCCGCGCCGCTCCAGCGCCTCGGCGAAGACCTCGGCGGCCGCCTCCGCCGGGTCCGCGCTGCGGAGGTCGGTGTCCGGGTCGACCCCCTCGTCGACCCACAGCGGGCTGATCGGGCTGACGACGTTGTCGGTGAGGTACGACGGCTTCCAGTCCGGGCTCACCGCCGGACCGGAGAACAGCGTCGCGTCGTAGCCGAGCCGCACCCGGCTCCGCCCGACCCCGCGAAGCGCCTTGGCCGTGGTCCGAGCGAGCGTCTGCACGTCCGCACGCGGCGGGTACTCCTCCCCGGCCGGCACCGGTCTGCGCGCGAGCAGCGGGTCGCCGCCGCCGACCAGCACGATCCGGCGTGGCGAGGTGCCGGCGACCACCGTCGTACGGAACCGGTGGTCCTCGCCGAGCGCGGTGACGGCGGCGGCCGTGGTCAGCACCTTCAGAGTCGACGCCGGGATCACCCGCCCGTCACCGTCGCGGTAGACGACCTCCCCGTCGGACAGTTGGCCGACCGCGACGGCGACGTCGGGTCCCAGCCGTGGGTCGCGCACGAGCCTGGCCACGGCACGGCGTACCGCACGGGGGTTTGCGTCAGCGGGTTCGGTGGCGGCCGCGACCGGCACCGGGTCCTCCGCCGGCTCCAGCGTGAGCCCACGGGGCGGAGGCACGGCGGCCGGCTCGTCGACCGGCGACGGGTAGTCGAACCCGAACCAGCGCGGCCCGAGCTCGAACTGGTACGACGCTGCGGCGGCGAGGAGCACGAGCACCACCAGGGTCCCGGTGACCCGTCGCAGGCGCCTGCCGGTGGGCCGGACGGCGTGGGTCGAGGGCGTCACGGCGTGGCTTCCGTCACTCTCCGGCACCCCGACCCCCTCCCGACTCTTCGATTCCGCTCCTGGTGCGGGACACTAACCACACGGTTCACAGAGGCTGAAAGCGGAGGCATCAAGTGGAGTTCGACGTACTGGTAGAGATCCCCAAGGGGCAGCGCAACAAGTACGAGGTCGACCACGAGAGCGGTCGCATCCGCCTGGACCGGACCCTGTTCACCTCCACGCAGTATCCCGCCGACTACGGCTACATCGAGAACACCCTGGGCCTCGACGGCGACCCCCTCGACGCGATGGTGATCCTCCAGGAGCCGACCTTCCCCGGGTGCCTGATCAAGTGCCGGGCGATCGGCATGTTCCGGATGACCGACGAGGCCGGTGGTGACGACAAGGTGCTCTGCGTGCCGGCCACCGACCCGCGCCTGGAGCACCTGCGCGACATCAGCCACGTGTCGAAGTTCGACCGGCTGGAGATCCAGCACTTCTTCGAGGTCTACAAGGACCTCGAGCCCGGCAAGTCCGTCGAGGGCGCCGAGTGGGTCGGTCGGACCGAGGCCGAGGCCGAGGTGAACGCCTCCTTCAAGCGCTTCGCGGACGAGGGCCACGGCGAGGCGCCGCGCCCCGCCGCGCAGGGCCTTCCCCACTAGCTCACTCCCGGGACGGGCCGGTACGCCGCACGGCTGCCCGGTTCACGACGTACCTCGTCGCGTTCCTGGTCTGCGGCGCGCGCCCACCGTCCTGTGCTGGTCGTACCTCGTGACCACGACGGCGCCGGCCGTGCGCCCGCACTGGCGCGACCTGGACCGGCGTCCCGAGCAGGTTCTGGCGGCCTAGGAGCCGGAGAAGTCGAGCATCTCCGCGCGGAGCATCTCCCTCGGGATCGCGAACGCGTCCACGAGCTCCATCGCGTCCGGACGGACCCGGCGGCAGAGCTGGTTCACCCGCCGGGTCACCGCCTTCGCCCGCGCGTTGGACAGTCGCCCGTGCTCGAGGAACCAGCCCCGGTCGGACTCGATGCAGGTCAGGGCGAACAGGTCGCACAGGTGGTTCAGCGCGTCCTTGTTGCTGCCGTCCGCCATGGCGGCCAGCTTGTCGAGGAACGCCTCGAGGACGATCCGTTCGACGTGCGCCCACGCGGCGCCGATGACGTGGTCCTGGCAGCGGCTGAACACCTCGGCGGGATCGCGGCCCGCATCGATACCGCGCTTGAGCCGCCGGGCGACGCCGGCCAGCATGTGCTCCTCGCGCCAGGTGAGCATCTCCAGCTGCCAGGAGCCGTCCTGCAGTCCCTCGTCGGGGTCGTCGACGGAGTCACGGTTGCCCGGCACCGCCGCGCGGAGCCGCTCCAGGATCGAGCGGGCGTTGGTCCGCTCCAGGACGGTCTCGACCGCCGCCGAGGCCACGAAGCGGACCATCCCGATCTGGTCCATGTCCTCGAAGGAGTCCTTGTAGTCGGTGAGCAGCCCCTTCGCGACAAGCTGCAGGAGGATCGTGTTGTCGCCCTCGAACGTGGTGAACACGTCGGTGTCGGCGCGCAGCGCGTCGAAACGGTTCACCGACAGGTAGCCCGCGCCGCCGCAGGCCTCCCGGCACTCCTGGATCGCACGCGCCGCGTGCCAGGTGCCGAGTGCCTTGGTGCCGGCCGCCCGCGCCTCCAGCGCCCGTCGTGCGTGCTCGTCGTCGGCCGCCACGGTGTCCTCGTCGCTGGCCGATGCGACGTTGAAGACCCGGTGCAGGTCCGCCGCCACCCGTTCCTGGGCGAAGTGCAGCGCGTAGGTCCGGGCCAGCAGCGGTAGCAGTCGTCTCTGGTGCTGGCCGTAGTCCAGCAGCAGGTCCTCGGCGTCGGAGCCCGGCGATCCGAACTGGCGCCGCTGGAGGGCGTACTTGACGGCGATCGTGATCGCGACCTTGGCGGCGTTGATGCCCGCGCCGCCCACGCACACCCGGCCCTGCACCAGGGTGCCGAGCATGGTGAAGAACCGCCGGTCCGGGTTCTCGATGTCGGAGAGGTAGCGGCCGTCCTCGGTGACGACGGCGTACCGGTCCAACAGGTTGGCCCGCGGCACCCGCACGCCGTCGAACCAGATCCGGCCGTTGTCGACGCCGTTGAGCCCGATCTTGCGCCCGCAGTCCTCGATACGGACCCCGGGCAGCAGGTTCCCCGCCCCGTCTCGCAGGGGTACGACGAGGGCGTGCACACCGTGCGACTCCCCCGCAACCACGAGCTGTGCGAACACGACCGCCACCTGCGCGTGCATGGCCGCGTTGCCGATGTAGTCCTTGCGCGCCCGGTCGTCCGGGGTGTCGACCACGAACTCCCCGGTCTCCGCGTCGTACGTCGCCGTGGTGCCGAGCGCCTGCACGTTGGAGCCGTGTCCGGACTCGGTCATCGCGAAGCAGCCGAGCAGCCTCCCGGTGATCAGGTCCTCGAGGTAGGCGTCGTGGTGGGGCTTCGTGCCGAGCTGCAGGATGGCCCCGCCGAACAGGCCGAACTGGACGCCGACCTTGGTCACCACCGACAGGTCACCGAGGGCGAGGGTCTCGAAGGCCGCGACGGAGGCGCCGACGTCCTCACCGCCGCCGTACTCCTTGGGGAAGCCGAACCCGGTCTGCCCGGTCTCGGCCATCATCAGCACCACGTCGAGGACCCGCTGCCGGAAGTCGTCTCGGCTCATCTCCTCCGCGTCGGTGAGGATCGACGCGTGCTCGGCGAGGTTTTCGCGGACGAGCCTGCGCACGTCGGCGTAGTCGCCGTCGAGAAGGGAGCTCAGGGACGCCACGTCGAGGGTCATGGGCCCAGTCTCCCCGGGTGCGCACGTGACTAAGCCGTGATCAGGGCCGCACGAAGTGGGTGGGCGGCACCCAGTAGTACATGCTCTCGACCGCGACCGGGCGGCCGGTGCGCGGCGCGTGCACGATCTTCCCGTCGCCGATGTAGAGCGCCACGTGGTGGATGCCCTGCGGAGAGCTGCTCGAGCTCCAGAACACCAGGTCTCCCGGCTGGAGCTGACCGGCGCTGATGGGCACCCCGGCGTGGTACTGCGCCACCGAGTAGTGCGGCAGGGACTTCCCGCCGGCCTGCCACGCTCCCGCCGTCAGCCCCGAGCAGTCCCAGGCGTCCGGACCGGACGCGCCCCACCGGTAGGCGTCGCCGACCTGGGCGGTGGCGAACGCGATCGCGGCCTGCGCACCGCCCGCCGGAGGCGACGGGGGCGGGGGCGGGGTGGGCGCCGGCGCCGGGGGTGGGGTGGGCGCCGGAGTTGGAGAGGGCTGGGTGGGGGTCGGCGTGGGCCGGGGCTCGGGGTCGGGCTGCTGCTTCGGCTTCTCTGCCTCGGCTGCCGCCGCCTTGGCCGCCGCGGCCTCACGGTCCGCCTTCTGCTGCGCAGCCTTCTCCTCGGCGGCCTGCCGCTCGGCCTCGCGCTCCGCCGCCTGCTGGGCCGCCTGCTGGGCCGCCTGCTGGGCCGCCCGCTGGGCGCGGGCATCCGCCTTGGCGGCCGCGATGGCCTCCTGCCGCGCCCGCTCGGCAGCACGTTGGCGGGCGATCTCCTCCAGGGCCGACTGCCGTTCCCGGGCCAGCCGCACCGAGATGCCCTGCGCCTGGGCCAGCTCGCGGATCAGCTCGTCCTTCTCCGCGGCGATCCCGGCAGCCGCGGACTGCGCGGCCTCTGCGGCCACCACCGCCTGCGTGCGGGCCGCCTCGGCCTCGGCGGCCACCGCGCGCTGCCGACGCTCCGCCGCGACGGCCTTCCGGGTGAACACCTCGGCGAGCGCGTCGGACGCGGCGAACCGCTGGTAGTCGGCGTCGAGAGAGGAGGACGCGCCCTGGAAGGCGACGTACTGGTCCAGCACGCCCTCGGGTCCGTCCGCGCTCATCATCGCGCTCAGTGCGGTCAGTTCGGCGCCACGCTGGTACGACGAGGCGACCAGAGCCCCGATCGCGTCGCGCTGCCGGGCCACCTCGCGCCGGGCCTGCTCGGCGTCCGCACGGGCCCGCTCGACCGCGTCGCGCGCCTGCTCGAGCCGCCAGCGCGCGCCGTTGTAGGCCTCCGAGGCACGCTCGGCGGCGACCGCGGCCTCGTCGAGCCGCTGGTTGGCCAGCAGCAGCGATGCCTTGATCCGCCCGACCTCGGCGGCCTTGTCGTCGACCCGGTCCTCGGCGTCGCGCACCTGCTGCCTCGAGGGGAGATCGACCCGTTCCTCGTCGCGGTCGGCCGCCGCCGGCCCGGCCGCTCCCACGGCCAGGGTCAGGGCGGCCACGCAGGCCATCGTGCGGATGCGGTTGCGCACCGGTGGAACCTTTCGTCGGGGTCCTGCGAGCCGCTTCCCCGGCGGCTCGCAGGACCCGTTGACAGGCGTCGGGGGCGCCTCGGCGTCCGCCCTCCCAGACGTGGTCGCCGTTGTTCTCCCGACGTGGCCGCGTCGCTTCGGATCGAGGTCCGAGGTGGCGCCGCCGGGACGACGCTAATGCTCATGCGTCACAAACGGAACAGTTTTCACAGAAAAAACTTGCGTCACACGGCGTGTCGACTTGACGAACTACATAATTGTAATTCGGGATTCCCGGGTCATGCGGGCGGGGCGGACCGGACGACACGCGGTCGTGGGAGGGACGCCCGGCGGGGGATCGAGGCCGCGGCCGGGCATGAAAAAAGGTCCCGCCCCACTGGGAGGATGGGGCGGGACCGATGGCGTCTGCCCCACTGGGAGGTTGGGGCAGGGCCACGAGCAACAGTAGCGGAGACCCGACAAGGACCTGACGCAGGCGTACGACGCCCGATTCAGCCCGGTTCGGCCCCCCGGCTACCGGTGCTTCAAGGATACGGGAGCGCCCCCGCGGACCACGAGTCAAATCTTCCGCGAGCCGGGATCAGATTTCGAGATGGCCTGGGCTACTCGTCGGTGACCTGCCTGGACTACTGGCGTCCGGCGGTGTCCCGGTCCTCCGACCGGCCCTCACCGCCGGGCGCTTCGCCCACCGGGGCGCCGACCGGCACCCGGGACGTGGACGTCGTGGGGTGCGAGGACCGGCCCCTCCGGTCGAACTTCTGTCCGGTCGCGAGTCCACCGATCCACACCGACACGATCGCGATGAAGGCGCCGGCGAGGTCGTCGGCGATGTAGTGCCAGCCGAAGTACAGCGTGGACAGCACCGTGAGCACGAAGAACGTCCACATCGACCAGCGGATCCAGGCGTGCCGGACGGTGTACTGGGTGATCAGCGCCAGGGTCAGGATGATCGCCACGTGCAGGGACGCGAAGCCCGCGACGCTCTGGATGGAGTCGGCGAACGGGTTGTAGAGGATGTCCTTGCGCCCGTAGTAGAGCGCGTCCTGCAGCGCCTTCACGCCGGTCTGGTCGATGTCGGCGTACAGCCAGACGTACGCGAAGTTCGGGCCCAGGGACGGCACCAGGTAGTAGCTCGCGGTGCCGAGCGCCCAGGTGAGGCAGTGCGCGGTGGCGTACCAGTAGCCGTAGCTGATGTTGCGGGACCACACCAGCCAGACGATCAGCGAGGCCGGTGAGAGCGGCAGGAACAGCAGGTACACGAAGGCCAGCACGTGGGCGGCGACGCCCTCACCCAGCACGGTGTGCAAGATCACAGCGGGCTCGTGACCGAACGCGAGGATCTGGTCGACCTGGTGCAGCATCCGGTCCTGGGTCTCGCCGGCCAGCAACGGCAGGAAGTTCTTCAGGTTGCGATAGCTGACGTAGGTGACGAAGAAGCTGGCCAGCCCGATCGTCACCAGGGTGATCCGGTCGCGGGTCCAGTGCTCGTGGATGATCGCGCGGGCGTGCTGAGGGAACGTCGACCACGACGAGCGGGACCGCCACAGCGAGCGCGGCAGAACGTCGACGAGAAAGGCGCCCACCACCATCAGTGGGAGCCGCAGCCACGACGGCCCCAGGAACCCGTCGGGGTCGCGCAACGGCTCACCGAGCTTGAGGCTGGCGGTCACGGCGAGCGCACCCATCACCACCGCGACTCCCACCAGGAGTCCGTACGCGCGCCGTTTCACAAGGGGTGATTCTAGGGTGTGTGGTCCACCGGTCGGGCCGGGAGGACGGCGGCCCGACCGAGGTCGACGGTGAGGCGCACGTCGTGCCCCACCAGCACGTCGGCGTCCGGGTCCGCGACCGCCGGGACCTCGCCGATCCCCTCGACCGCGACGACCAGCCTCGTGACCTCGGGCGTCAGCCGCGCCGCCAGGACCTTCCCGTGCAGGGGCCCGTCGGTGGTGCAGCGCAGCGCGGACCGGCGCAGCGCCACC
Source organism: Nocardioides sp. (assembly GCF_035697785.1). Taxonomy (GTDB): domain Bacteria; phylum Actinomycetota; class Actinomycetes; order Propionibacteriales; family Nocardioidaceae; genus Nocardioides_B. Next base: position 7,934 of record NZ_DASSCL010000037.1, on the reverse strand, counting down.
GCGCCGGACCGCGCTCCGGCCGGGTCGACCCGGCCACCGGCGGCGAGCACGCGCCCGGCTGCCTCCCCCTCCAGCACCGTGGCGTAGCCGAGGAACGCGGCGACCTCGCCGTCGACCGGGCCCCGCCAGACCTCCTCCAGGGTGCCGCTCTGGACGACGCGTCCGGCGCGCATCACGGCCATCCGGTCGGCCACGGCGAACGCCTCCTCCTGGTCGTGGGTGACCAGCAGCGCCGTGGTCCCGGCCGCGTTGAGGATCTCCCGGAGGTCGACGGCGAGCCGCTCGCGCAGGCCGCGGTCGAGAGCGCTGAGCGGTTCGTCGAGCAGCAGCAGCCGGGGTCGTACGGCGAGGGCGCGAGCGAGCGCGACGCGTTGACGCTCGCCGCCGGACAGGGTGGTGGGCGACCGGTCACCGTGGCCGGGAAGCCCGACCAGGTCGAGGAGCTCGGCCACCCGGAGGGCCACCTGGTCGCGCGGACGGTGCCGCAGCCTCAGCGGGTAGCCGACGTTGTCGGCGACGGACTGGTGCGGGAAGAGCTGGCCGTCCTGGAACATCAGCGCGAAGCCGCGCTTGTGCGTGGGCACGCCGGCGAGGTCCCGGCCGTCGTAGGTCACGGAGCCTGTCTCGATCTGTTCGAGGCCGGCCACCGCGCGGAGCAGCGTGGACTTGCCGCAGCCGGACGGGCCGAGCACCGCGAGCACGTGCCCCGGATCGAGGTCGAGCGTGACCCCGTCGACCGCCGCCACCCCGTCGAAGCGGACGGTGAGGTCCTCGACGCGGAGGCCCCCGCCGGTGGTCGACCCGCCCCCGGTGGTCGACCCGCCCCCGGCGGTCGAGCCCGTCGAGACCCGCGACGCCATCAGAACGCTCCCATCGAACCGATACGCAGCCGCTCGACCGTCGCCATGACCGCGACCGTGACCAGCGCGAGCACGACGGAGGCAGCGAGCGCCATCCCGAAGTTGTCCGCTCCGGGCCGGCTGATCAGCTCGAAGATCACCACCGGCATGGTCGGCTGCTGTGGGCGGGCGAGGAAGCTGGTGGCGCCGAACTCGCCGAGCGACACCGCGAAGGCGAAGCCGGTGGCGGCGAGCAGCGGGCGCCACACGACGGGTAGGTCGACGGTGCGCAGCACCCGAAGCGGCGAGGCGCCGAGAGACGCCGCGGCCTGGCGCTGGCGCGGCTCGATGGAGCGGAGCACCGGTGCGATGGTGCGCACCACCAGCGGCAGCGCCACCATCGCCTGGGCGATCGGCACCAGGAGCGGGGACGTCCGCAGGTCGAGGGGCGGTCGGTCGAGGGTGATCAGGAACCCGAAGCCGAGGGTCACCGCGGATACGCCGAGCGGCAGCATGAACACCGCGTCGAGGAGGGCGAGCCCGCGCCGCTCCCCACGGCTGCGTCCTTGCCGGCTCACCACGACGGCCACCAGACCGCCGAGCACCATCGCGATGAGCGTGGCGTCCACGGCCACCCGCCACGAGTTGGCGAGCGCATCTGTGACCGGCACGAGCAGGGCGTTGTCCGCACCGACGGTGCCGAGCGCGCGGTAGTGCGCGGTCCCCCAGCCGCCGTCGACCCGAAGGGAGCCCAGGACGAGAGTGACCACCGGAGCCGCGACGAGGACGAGGGCGAGCCCGGCCACGAGCAGGACCGGGACGTCGGCGCGGCGGACCCGCCGGGTCACTGAGCGGGCGCTGGCCCGATCCACCGCGTGTTCGCGGTGGGTCCGGGTCACGTGCGCGGCGTACAGCAGGCCGGTCACGACGAAGAGCTGGAGCAGGGAGAGCGCGGCCGCTGCCTGCAGGTCGAGGAACTGGGTGGTGAGCAGGTAGATCTCCGTCTCCACCGTGGAGTAGCGCAGGCCGCCCAGGGTGAGGACGATGCCGAACGCCGTGGAGCAGAACAGGAAGACGACGCTCGCCGCCGCGACGATGGACGGCGCGAGGGCGGGCAGTGTGACGGTGCGGAGCACCTGTGCAGGGGAGGCGCCCAGCGCCGCCGCGGCCTGCTCCCGTCGTGGGTCGAGGTGCTCCCACATCGAACCGACCGTGCGCACCACGACGGCGAGGTTGAAGAACACCATCGCCGCGACGATCGCGACCGCGCTGCCGTCGAGGCCGAGCCCGCCGAGCGGGCCGGAGGGCGCGAGCAGGGTGCGGAACGCGACTCCCACGACGACGGTCGGTAGCACGAAAGGCATGACCACGAGGGCCCGGAGCAGCCGGCGGCCCGGCACTCGCAACCGGTACAGCACGAACGTCACCGGCAGCCCCAGCAGCATGCTCACGACCGTCGCCGCCGCGGCCGACCAGAGGGTGAACCACAGCACTTCGTGGGTCCGGCTGCGGGTCAGCACCTGCAGGGCCCCGGCCGGGTCGAACGAGCCGTCGACCCAGAGCCCGCGGGCCACCATGCCGGCGACGGGGAGCACGAAGAAGAGGACGAGGGCCGCGAGCGGCACCGCCGCGAGAGCGGCGATCCCCGCGAACCCGCGCCTGCGCCTCATCAGGAGGTGACGTCCGCCCAGGTCTCGAGCCACTCGGCCCGGTGCGCCGCGATGACGGACTCCGGCAGGCTCGCGGGGTCGTCGGCCGGGACCGCGTACTCCGCCCAGGCCGCGGGGAGCGCCGCGTCCGGGTCGACCGGGTACACGTACATGTTGTCCGGCAGCGCCTCCTGGAACTCGCGGCCCGCCATGAAGTCGACGAAGGCCCGTGCCCCCTCGGGGTTGGCCGCCCCCGCGAGGACGCCGGCGTACTCGACCTGGCGGAAGCACGTGTCCAGCAGCGCGCTGGTCGTCGGCTCGCCGGTGTCGTCGACGGTGAACGGTGGCGAGCTGGCGTAGGACAGCACGATGGGCCGGTCGCCGGACCCGCCGCCCTGGGTGAAGTCGACCTGGTAGGCGTCGGACCAGCCCGAGGTGATCTTCACGTCGTTGTCGACCAGCCGCTGCCAGTAGTCGGCCCAGCCGTCCTCGCCGTAGTAGGCGACGGTGGCGGCCAGGAACGCGAGGCCCGGTGACGAGGTGCTGGGCGCGGGGGTGACGAAGAGTCCCCGGTAGCGGGCGTCGGCCAGGTCGTCGAACGACGTCGGCGGCGGTACGTCGTTCCTCGCGAACCAGGTGTCGTCGATGTTGACGCACACGTCGCTGTAGTCGACCGGCGTGAGCTGCTCGGCGGCCGTCGCGTCCTGCGGCTCGAACTCCCCGCCCGGGTCGTCCGACGGGGCGTGGTCGACGAGCACGCCCTCGTCGACCGCGCGCGAGGCGAAGGTGTTGTCGATGCCGTAGACGACGTCGGCGACCGGTGAGTCCTTGGTGAGGACCAGCTTGTTGGTCAGGGCGCCGGCGTCACCGGAGGGCTGCACCGTGACCTCGTAGCCGGTCTCCTCGGTGAACCGACGCAGCACCTGCTTCGACATGTTCCAGGAGTCGTGGGTGGCGACCACGACCTTCGTGGAGTCCTCACCCGCGTCGTCCGAGGAGTTGCTCAGCGCACACCCGGTGAGGACGAGCAGGCTGGTGACGGCGGCCAGGGCACGCCGTGTGGTGGTGCGCATGTCTTCTCCCTGATGGGTCATCGGGAGGGGACCGCCGAAACGGTCGAGAACTCGACTTCCTTCGCCGGTATGAGCCGGAGCAGGTTCGAGGGTCTGCGGCTGTGTCCGCACTCTCAGCGCCCTGGTGACGCTCCCCTGTCGTTCTGCTCCGACCCTACAACGCGCGGGCGGACCATCGTCGCCGGCCTAGCCGACCGGGCGGCCCTCGTCGTACTCACGGACCAGCCGCTTGGGCGCGGTCAGCCGCCACGCCTCGATGACGAGCTCGAACGCCTCCTCGGGGTCGACCCGTTCCAGACGGACCCTGACCCAGCCGTAGCGACCGGAGGTCCACCACTCGGAGTAGGTCTCCGGGTCGCTGTTGACCAGAGCGTCGCGCTCGAGGCGCGTCGACTTCACGATGAGCTCGCGGCCGTCGCCCGTGACGATCCCGATGCCGCGGCCGCGGAACGTGAAGATCGTGGAGTCCTCGAGGTAGTCCCGCTCGCTCGACTCGGGCAGCGTGGCGGCGAGGTCGAGGATGGCGGCAGCGTCGACGGCCATGTCCCGATCCTGGACCCGGCCACCGACAGATTCCAGGGGTCGAGGCTTGCTACGGGGCCAGCCGGGCCGCCGCGGACGCGGAACCGAGCCAGGTGTGCGGGTTGCCCTCCCAGCACCAGCCGAGCCGCGGCGCGCCCTTGCTGATCCAGAAGCTCGGGATCCGCTTGTTGCCGGTGCGCGACCCCACGACCTGGAAGGCGTTGAGCTCCGTGAGGCTGTCGGGCAGCTGGGTGACCAGGGCGACACCCTCGTCGACGGTGAGCGGGGTGCGGCCGGCGGCTCGGATCATCGGGAGCGCGTCGGCGGGCCGCACGTTGAGCGTCTCCGGCCCGGTGCTGACGTCGGTGAGCAGGTAGACCGGCGACTGGGGCACCTCGACTCCCTCGATCGGCCGGTAGCCGTCGATCTCGTCGGCCATGTCGGTCCAGCCGGACCTCCCCTTGACCTCGAACCGCTCGACGGCGGCGACGGTGGGCACCACGGCGTGCCGCACCACCACCAGGAAGGGGAGTGCGGCCTGCTCGCCGAAGTCGACGCGTGCGAGCAGGGGGCGCAGGGTCTCGACCTGGCCGATGAACCTCTCCTCGTCGAGCCCCGCGAGCGCGGGATATCCCTTGGCCAGCAGCGTGTCGAGCTGGCGGTCCAGCTCCCGGTCGAGCTCGCTGGTCCTCGAAGCGGTGGCGGGCTGGGTCACGGACACTCACCTTCTCCGGGCGCAGTGGCGCCCCTCGGCTGGGTGGGGGTGTGTCGGGTCAACGACCGGCTCCGTGGACTAGTTCCGGCTCAACCGGGTCGGTTCGAGGATCCGGCGGAGCTTCTCCGGGTTGCGCACGACGAAGATCTCCGCGACCCGGCCGCCCTCCGTGCGAAGCGAGAGCGCGACGTCGAGCTCGCCGGCGACGATCCCGAGGGCACCCTTCGCGCCGTTCACGTCCAGGAACTCGGCCTCGATGCTGCCGGGCTCCGCCGCGACCAGCGAGGCGAGGAACCGGGTGACCTTCTCCGCGCCCTCGATCGGACGCAGCGCAGCCTTCTTGATGCCGCCACCATCGGTGAGCAGCACGACGTCGGGTGCCAGCACGTCCATCAGCCCCTGTACGTCGCCCGTGGAGACCGCGGCGAAGAACCGGGTCGACACGGCGTCGTGGTCGGCGTCAGGGCCGCTGCCGCGCGGCCGCCGGTCCTCGACGTGCCGGCGGGCCCGGCTGGCCACCTTGCGGACCGCGTCCTCGCTTCGGTCCGTGGCGGCCGCGATCTCGTCGTACCCGTAGCCGAAGACCTCGCGCAGCACGAACACCGCCCGCTCCAACGGCGTGAGCGTCTCGAGGACGACGAGCATCGCGAACGACACGGAGTCGGCGAGCTCGACGTCCTCGGCGACGTCGGGCGTGGTGGCCACCGGCTCGGGCAGCCACGGTCCGACGTACTCCTCACGCCGGCGCCGCAGCGTGCGCAGCCGGTTCAGGGCCTGGCGGGTGACCACCCGTACCAGGTAGGCGCGGGGATCCCGGACCGACGCCCGGTCGACCCCGGCCCAGCGCAACCAGCTGTCCTGGACGACGTCCTCTGCGTCGGCCGCGCTGCCGAGCATCTCGTAGGCGACCGTGAACAGAAGCGGTCGGAGCTCGGTGAAGACCTCCTCCGCCGTCGTCACGGGCGCGCCGGGATCTCGCAGCGGTCGGAGAAGCCCTGGCTGGCCAGGCCGAGGGCGCTGTTGAGCCGCGAGCGCTCGTTCTCCACGGCCACCATCATCGTCAGCTCGACGAAGGCCGCGACGCCGAGGTCGCCACGCAGCGCGTCGGCCATCTCGTCGGTGACGCACGGCGGCGTCGCCGACATCGCCTCGGCGTACTCCAGCACCCGCCGCTCGCGCTCGTCGAACACGTCGGACTCCCGCCACCGCGGCACCTCACGAAGCTTGTCGACCCGGAGTCCCCGCGAGTGCGCCGCATAGAAGCCGAAGTCCATGCACCAGCTGCAGCCGATCAGCGACGCGCTGGCCATCTCCGCGAGCACCTTGAGGTCCGCGTCGAGCCGGTCCCACTTGGCCACTCTGCGCTCGAACCCCATCACCGCCCACAACGCCGGCCGGTGGTGCAGGAGGGCGAGCCCGTTGTCCGGTACGTCGCCGTAGGTGCGCCGGGCGTACCACGTCAGCAGCCGGCCGAACAGGCCGTCGGGCATCTCCAGGGGCACGCGTGCTGCGGCTCGGCGGGTCTGCGCGGTGTCGGTCATGGTCCTCTCCTCATCCGGGACGCTGCGGGCCCGTGCCCGCTCTCCCTTCAGACACCGGAGGCCACGAACCTGTGACATAGGCTCCGCGGCATGCAGGAGCACGACGTCCGGGTGGCCGCGTTCGACGACCTGGACAGCCGGACGGCGTACTCCCTGTGGCAGCTGCGCGAGGCGGTGTTCGTCGTCGAGCAGGAGTGCGCGTACGCCGAGCTCGACGGCCGCGACCTGGAGGCGGGCACCCGGCACATCTGGGTCGCCGACGACGGGCGCCCGGTGGCGTACCTGCGGCTGCTCGAAGACCCTGACGGGTTCCGGATCGGTCGCGTGCTGGTGGCGGCATCGCACCGTGGCCGCGGACTGGCGGAGGTGTTGATGCGCCGGGCGCTCGGGCTCGTCGGCGACCGACCGTCACGGCTGGACGCGCAGTCCTACCTGGCGCAGTGGTACACCCGGTTCGGATATGCCGTCACCGGGCCGGAGTTCCTCGACGACGGCATCCCGCACGTCCCGATGAGCCGGCCGGCTCAGTCCGTGCGGACCCGTCCGTAGACCTGCTGGAGCACGTCCGAGGTGCCGACGATGCTGAACACCGCCGCCCAGGTCCGCGCCAGTCGCGGGGACAGGCTGAGCGCCGCGACGTAGCCGGTGCTGATCCACGGCGCGAGGCAGAACGGGCAGCTGATCAGCTCGCCGATGGTGTGGATTGCATGGCCGTCGCGCGGCTCCTCGTTCACCTCGGCCGAGCCGGCGTTCTCCTTGAACTCGGTGAACGGCGCCCGGATCGGGGTGGTCACGGCGTCCTTGGAGATCAGCCGCGCGAACTTGTAGGTGGCCATGCCACCGATCACGAGGTCGGCCACGTCGTACCTCTCCGGCAAGGACCGTCCGGTGACCCTTCCGGCGACGGCGAGGCCGAGGGCACCGGTGGCGAATGCGGTCATGGCGCCGAGGTAGCTGGCGACGCGGGCTGGTTCGCGGGGGCTGTCGGTCATGGGTCGCAGTTACCCAACCTCCCGCGCGGCATGCTCAGTGAGCGGCGTAGACGACCGTCTCGTGTTCCTGGCTGCGGTCGATCCGCCCCTGAGCGGCCAGCAGCTCGAGGTGCGCGAACGTCTCCAGCGTCGCGAGTGCGGCGTTGAAGACGTCGAGGTCCCGCAGCGACCGGTGGTGCCGGGTCCAGGGCAGCTCCGCCGCGACGTCGTACGCCGATCCGTGGCCGGCGCGGACCGCGTCCAGGCAGAGCTCGAGCCGGTGGTCGTGGTGAGCGACCAGCTCGTCGATCCGGGCGTGGCTGGAGCCGGTGACCGGGCCGTGCGCCGGCAGCAGGGTGAGATCCGGCATGGCACGAACCTTGGCCAGCGAGCCCAGGAAGTCACGCAGCGGCTGGTCGGCGAAGATCGGCTCGAACCCGATCGACGGCGTGATCGTCGGCAGGACGTGGTCGCCGGCGAACAGCACCTGGCGCTCCTCGTCGACGAAGACGAAGTGGCCGGCGGTGTGACCGGGGGTGGGCACGGCCCGCAGCACCCGGTCGCCGAGGTCGATGGTGTGCTCGTGCTCCAGCCAGCGGTCGGGCAGCTGCCAGATGTCGAGGT
>NZ_DASSCL010000036.1:0-14193 GCF_035697785.1 Nocardioides sp. | reverse complement strand
GATCGAGGCGACCGGCCCCGGCCGTCGTACGACAGGCGACGATGAGGCCTTCCTCGAGCAGCTGTCGGACTACCGAAACCTGCGAGAGCGTCTCGAACGCAGCGTGCTGCCGAGGGCCACGTCGGTGGACGGGGTGCAGTTCCAGGTGCAGGCCTCCCTGCACGATCTGATGCTCCGGCGCGGGGGCTACGTGCAGCTCGGCACCGAAGGACAACAGAGGCTGGGACAGATCACGGACCTGGACGTCCGACCCGTGCAGGCGGAAGTGCAGGGGGCAACGGGTGGAGCATCCAGCATGCTGCTGCGCCTCGCCGAGGGCACCGGTCTCGTGCTCGACTCAGACGGGACCCCGTTCCACGACGCCCCCGTGCGGCCTGCAGAGAGTGACGAGGTCGGTGCCTGGTTCAGAGGCGCTCGGCCGGCACGGGCCGGGCTCGTCGTCGGGGACCTGTTGCTGGCCCCCGGCGTGCCTGCCGTCCTCGACGCCGGCGGACTCAACCGGCACACCTTCATGTGCGGGCAGTCGGGGTCGGGGAAGACCTACTCACTGGGTCTGTTGCTCGAGCGCGTCCTGGCCGAGACCAGTCTGCGGATCGTGATCCTCGACCCCAACTCCGACTACGTCGGCCTCGGTCTGGTCCGTGACGATGCCGACCCGTCGCAGGAGAACCGGTACGCCCACGTTCCCCCGAGTGTGACCGTCTGGGGCAGCGAGTCCGCCGACCGGCCGCTGCGACTCGCCTTCGCGGAGCTCAGCCCCGCTGCCCAGGCGGGCATCCTCGGGCTGGACCCGATCCGTGACCGCGAGGAGTACGCCCTCCTCGTCGACCTCCTCGCCACTGCTCGACCGGGCAAGCAGCTGATCTCGGGCCCGGACCAGCTGCTGGCGGCCGAGTCCGATACCACACGTCGACTGGGCCGACGAGCGGCCAACCTGGGTCTGTTCGACTGGGCTGTCTGGAGCCGGGGAGCAGCGCCGTCCCTGATCGACGAGCTGAGGAACCCGACCGCAAGGTGCACGGTGGTCGACCTCGGGTCGCTGGGGACGGTCGGCGAGCAGCGGGTGGTCGCGGCAGCGGTGCTGTCCACGCTCTGGGGCACGAGACATGAGCGAGAGCCCTGCCTGGTCGTGATCGACGAGGCGCACAACATCTGCTCGGCCGACCCGAGGGACGCGGTGAGCGCGCTCTCGACCGAGCAGGCGGTCCAGATCGCCGCGGAAGGCCGGAAGTACGGGCTCTACCTGCTGGTCTCGACGCAACGGCCCTACAAGGTGCACGAGAACGTGGTCTCCCAGTGCGACAACCTGCTGCTGATGAGGATGAACTCAGAGGCGGATCTCTCCGATCTCGGCAGGCTGTTCTCCTTCGTCCCGACAGGGCTGATGGCCGGGGCCACGTCCTTCGGCTTGGGACAGGCCCTCATCGGTGGACGGGTCTTCCCCCGCAGCGGCTACGTCCAGATGGGTCGACGGGTCACCCATGAAGGCGGTGTCGACGTCCCCGCGACCTGGGCCGAGACAAGACCGCCGTCGTCCCCGACCGGTCCCTGACGAAAGGCCAGGAGATGAGTGAGCCGAGCACGACCAGCGCCGACTCGCCGGAGTGGCTGGTGCCAGCGGCCCTCGACGCGGCAGTGGGTGCGGCCGGCGTGGCCCTCCACGTCGTGGCGGCAGCCGCTCACGCGGTTCACACCGCCTCCGACCCGTTCGTGCGGGTGGCGCGTCGGGGGGTGAACGCGCTGCCCGGACCGCGGCCGCCGAGCCTGTCGGAAGTGCTGGTTCGTGCCGGCGCCGTACGCCGAGAGGTCCTGGTGCGTCAGGCAGCCGAGATCCTCGACCGGCTGGTGCCGATGGTGGCCGTCGAGGTGCTCGGTCGACTCGACCTCGCCCAGCTCCTCGAGGATCACGTGGACATCGAGCGGATCGTCCAGCAGGTCGACCTGGACGCGGTCGCCCGGCGTCTCGACATCGACGCCGTCGCGGGGCGGATCGACCTGGACGCCGTGGTGGCCCGGGTCGACCTGGACGCGGTCGCCCGCCGGCTGGACCTCAACGGCCTGATCGAGACGGTCGATCTGGACGCCGTTGCTGCGCGACTCGACATCGACGCGGTCATCGACCGGGTCGACCTCGTCGAGCTGACCCGCACGATCCTCGCCGACATCGACCTCCCTGAGATCATCAGGGACTCCACCGGGGTGGTGGCGTCCGACACGATGCGTGAGGTGCGGATGCAGAGCATCTCGGGTGACGATGCCGTGTCGCGGGTCGTCGACCGTCTGCTGCTGCGCCACCACCGGCGCCCCGACGGCCCGGGGGTGCCGCCCGTGCCGACGACGACCGTGCCTCTGGCGGACGAGACCGTCGCGGCGCACGGCCGGGGGGAGAACGGGGCACGACCAAGCTGATGGCGGAGCCGATCTCACCGGTCCCCAGTGAGGCGCGCCCCTACCAAGGGGGGCACGCCGGGCTGGTGAGCCGTCTGATCGCGAACGTGGTGGACGGGGTGACCGTGGTGGCGGTTCTCGCCGCCGGGTACGCCGGACTCAACGGCCTGCTGTTCATGCTCGACCCGCGGACGTTCGAGTTCCGGGGCACCTCCGTCCTCGGCAGCATGACCGCCGCCGCCCTGGTTCTCGTCGTTTACCAGATCACCGCCTGGTCGACCACCGGACGCACCTACGGCCACCACCTCATGGGCCTTCGCGTCGTGGGGCCGGATGGCGTGCGAATGTGGCCGCCGCGCGCCCTGCTGCGTTCCGTGCTGTGCGTCGTGCTGCCGATCGGCCTGTTCTGGTGCGCGGTCAGCCCCTCACGCAAGTCGCTGCAGGACATCGTCGTGCGCACGTCGGTGATCTACGACTGGCAGCCGCACCCTGCGCCCGCAGCCGTCGCCCAGTGGGAGTGAGGGCTTTCTACTCGACGCGGGCATCCGTGTGATCGGTTGCTCCCCGGGCCCCACGGCGCTGCTGGACCATCCCGAGCAGGATCTTGGCGACGACCCCGATCAGGAGGACGTTCACGACCATCTGCAACGTCACGGCGAGGCGGGCCCCCTCCGTCGTGGGCACGATGTCGCCGAACCCGACCGTGGCGAGGATCGTGACGGTCAGGTAGACCCCGTCGATCCGGCTGAGTGGTTCGTTGAAGCTCTCGGGTCGCGCCTGTTCCATGCCTACGTACGTCGATGCGAAGAGGAAGATCAACAGCGGGAAGCTGACCGCCACCGCCTCGGCGGCGCGGACCCCGGGGTACGGCGACCGGGCGACGACCAGGATCTCCCAGCCGACCACGACGGCGAGCAGCAGGACCGACACGATCAGCCGGACAGCGGTGGCGCGGTCGTCCGGGAGCTCGAGCGGGACCTGGACGTAGAGCCCGAGCATCACCGCCGTGCTCGCGAGCACCCTGGCCGCCGACACGGCGACCTGGCGTCGAGGTCCCCTCGTCGCGGGTCGCGCGGTGGTCCAAGCCGTCCTGGTCTGTGCCACTCGATCCTCACGGTGCCGGCATGGTCTCGGGGCTGTCCGTCCGCTCCCGAGTCTGTTCCGTGCTGCTGCACCTCGGCCTCACCCCGGCCGGATGAAGGCGAGCGGGGTCGACAGCACGTCCGAAGCTCAGGACAGGCCCTCGACCTCGGTCCGGACACCGTGGCGCAGGACCAGGGGCGTGCACTGCGGCGCGAGACGAGCGACCGCCGACACGAACTCCCGCGCCGGCCGGTCCATCCAGCCGCGCGGCAGGTTCCGTCCACCCGGCGCGTGCAGGGTCCCCCAGTGCACCGGCACCGCGTAGCGGGCCCCGACCAGCGCGCAGGCCTCGGCCGCCTCGTCGGGTCCGAGGTGGCCGGCCGACAACCGCGGTCCCCACCCGGACACGGGCACGATGGCCAGGTCGATCCGTCGCTCCAGCTCGTGCCTCAGGCTGGTCATCCCGTCGTACAGCGACGTGTCACCGGCCACCCAGATCGCGACGGTCGGGCTCCTGACCAGGTGTCCGTTGGCGGCGTTGGGGCGGTGCGGCATCGGCCGCGAGCTGTGGTCGGCCCGGCACAGTGCCACGCTGACCCTTTTCCCGGATCCGACGTCCATCCAGCCGTCGCCATCAGGCGAGACACCGTGCAGGCCCTTCCGACGCAACCAGCTGGCATTGTCCGGCGCCGTGATCACCGGCACGTCCCGGGGAAGCATCCGCAGCGAGCCGAGCTCCGCGTGGTCGTGGTGGAGATGCGAGAGCAGCACGGCGTCCGGGCCCTCCCACGCGCCGCGCGGCGGACGCGAGCCCCGACGGCGGAGCAGTCCGGCATGACGGCCGAGCAGCGGGTCGGTGACCAGTCGGGTGCCGTCGAGGTCGATGACGACCGTGGAATGGCCCAGCCAGGTGAGGGCTGCGCTCGTCGTCGGGTCCGCGGTGCCGCTCACGGAGCCCAGTATGCGCGTCTCACCCGTCCCGGATGAGGTGACTTCTCCTCGCCGCGGACACGCTGGAGCCAGGATGCGTGGGCTTCCGGGACCGTGCCGGGTGAAGGAGGGGTCATGCAGGCCGAAGACTCTGCGCGCGCAGCCGCCACGCGGTCGCGCGCCGAGCTGGCCGCGGACCTGGGTCGCAGCACGTGGCACCAGGCCTGGTACGCACGGCTGGCCACGTTCGTGGCCACGGTCGCGGTCGTCTGGCTGGCCGTCGCCGTGTGCGACGTGATCCTGACGGACTTCGACGCCGCCCTGCCCTGGGGCGGCCTGGCCTTCGCGGTCGTGCTCGCGGTGCTCAGCACGTTGCTCCGTCCCGTCCTGGTCGCCGGCGCGGTGCGGCTGGGGTGGTTCGGTGTGCTGCTGCTGGCCGTGGTCGGCCAGGCCCTCGTCGTCGCCCTGACTGCCCGACTGATCCCCGAGGTCCGCGTGGACAGCTTCGTCGCGGCCCTGCTCGTCAGCGTGGTGATCGGCGTGGTCGCCACTGTCATCGGCTGGTTCACGACGGCCGGGACCTCCGAGGCCCTGGTCGGAAGGCTGGTCGCGTCGGGGCGGCGGCGGCGCGCGGCCCTCGGGGATCCCGAGGTCGGAGGGGTCGTCTTCGTCCAGCTGGACGGGGTGCCCTTCCCGGTCCTGCAGATGGCGGTCAACGGCGGCACCCTGCCGACCCTGTCGAGATGGATCAGGAGCGGCTCGCACGTCCTGCACGAGTGGGTGCCCGCGCTGCCGGCTACCACGCCGGCGAGCCAGATGGGCATCCTGCACGGAGTTATCGACGGCATCCCGGCCTTCCGTTGGTACGACCGCGACGACGACAAGGTGCTGGTGGCCAACCGTCCGGCCGACGCGGCCGTGATCGAGACTCGCCTCAGCAACGGCCGGGGGCTGCTCGTCGACGGGGGCGTGAGCATCAGCAACCTGTTCACCGGAGATGCCCCGACGGCCGCGCTGACGATGAGCCGGCAGCAACGTGCCGGAGAGGACGCCAGACGCGCGGTGGCCGAGTTCGTGATGCACCCGAACGGACTCACGCGCTCCTTGCTGCGCTCGTTCTCCGAGCTGTCGCGAGACCGGTTCCAGGCGCGTCGCGCCGTACGACGCGACCTGCAACCCCGCTGTCATCGAACCTGGACGACCGCTCTCCTGCGCTGCGTCACCAACGGGGTGCTGCGAGACCTCAACACCGTGCTGGTCGCTCAGCACATGCTGGCCGGTGCCCGCTCGATCTACGTCGACTACGTGGACTACGACGAGATCGCGCACCACGCCGGGATGCTGCGTCCGGAGAGCCTTGACGCGCTCGAGCGTGTCGACGGGGTGCTCCGTCAGCTCGAGCTTGTCGCGTCCGTGGCTCCACGTCGCTACCAGTTCGTGGTGCTCTCCGACCACGGTCAGGCCCAGGGGACGACGTTCGCCGACCGCTACGGCGAGGAGCTTGCCGCGCTCGTCGCCCGGCTCGCCCGGGCCGACGTCGCGGCCTCCGACGAAGACGTCGAGGGGTGGGGCCGCACGCAGGCCCTGGTGGACGAGCTGGCCACGGGGAAGGGTGTCACCGGCAAGGGGCTGCAGAAAACCTCGGCGGCGATGCAGCGCAACGACCGCAACGAGCCGGTCGAGGTCGGCCACCGGGAGGGCCAGGGCGTGGCCCCGGGCACCGAGACCTTCCACGTGTTCGGCTCCGGGAACCTCGGCCTGGTCTACGTGCGTGGAGAGCGGTCGCGGCTCACCCTCGAGCAGGTGGAGCAGCGCTACGCGGGACTGGTCGCGGGACTGGCGGCGCACCCGGGCGTCGGGTTCGTGGCCGTCATCGACGACGCCGGGGACGTGTGCGTCTTCGGCAACCACGGATCCGTGAACCTGGGCACCGGCGTGGTCGACGGCATCGACCCGCTCATCCCCTTCGGCGAGCGCGCGCACGGCTTCGTACGCCGGGCCGGCCTTCGCCCGGAGGCCCCCGACATCTACGTCAACAGCCTGGTGGAGCCCGGCACCGAGGACGTCGCGGCGTTCGAAGGACTGGTGGGCTGTCACGGCGGGCTGGGTGGCTGGCAGGACCGGGCCTTCGTAGTCGTGCCGAACGCTCTGCCGTACCCGACCGAGACGGTGGTCGGAGCGGACGCCATGCACGTAGCGCTCCGCACGATGCTGCGCGATCTGGGGCAGCGTGCCCAGGTGCCGGACGAAGAGCCCCGCCCGGTCCCGGTGGACCGGTCCGGACCGACCGCGACGCGTGCCATCCCGACCTGACCGACGGCGCAGTCGTCAGTGCTGTCGTCAGCGCTGTCGTCAGTGCAGAAGGGTCTTGCCGAGCACCACCACCAGGCCGAACAGGCCGGCGACACCGGCATCCACCAGTGCGGCACCGCCGACCCGGCCCGACCGGTGGGCGGCCAGGTAGCCCACGGCGATCAACAACGCAACGGAGAACCAGACCGCCACCAGCGCGGCCGTCGCCTTGCCGAGGCCGAGCAGCACGGCGACCAGGTAGACGGCGATGGCCGGCGTGCCGCCCTTGAGAACGCTCGTCTCGTGGCCGGCCGCGACGAGGATCAGCCGCAGCACGTGCCGTTCGTCACCCCCGATGTGCAGGGACTGGGCGGCGATGTAGACGTGCGCCAACCAGTAGATGAGGACAGCCCCCGAAGTCGTCAGGACGACGACGTCGAAGTCCTCGGCGTGCGCGCTGACCGAGGCCAGCACCGAGGCGGACACGATCGCCCCGTACAGCAGGCCTGCGGGATCGGCGGCGGCGACCCGGCTGGCTGCCGCGGACCTGGTGCCCGTCATGGCTCCTCCGTGCTGGCTCGGTACGACGCTGGACGGTGCGCCGGTCCGGCACCCGTCCGGCCCAAGGTACGAGCCCCTCGTGAGCGGTGCCTCCCCTGCGGGGGACGAGGGTCTACGCGTCCCGCTGGTAGACGTCCGGGATGCCGTCGGCGTCCGAGTCGGCGGACTCCTGCTGCTCGATCCGCCGGTAGACCTTGTTGCGGGACCGGAGCACGGCCGTCGCCAGCAGCGCGGAGACCAGGGAGCCGGTGAGCACACCGACCTTGACGTGGTCCTCGCGCGCGCTGCCCTCCTCGAAGGACAGGTCGCCGATCAGCAGCGAGACCGTGAACCCGATCCCCGCCAGCACCGCCAGGCCCGCGACGTCGATCCAGCTCAGGTCCTCGTCGAGGTCGGCACGGGTGAACCGGGAGACCAGGTAGGTGGTGCCGAGCACGCCGACGAACTTGCCGACGACCAGGCCGAGCGTGATCCCGAGCGCCACCGTGTCCCGGAGGGAGTCGGTCAGGCCGGACAGACCCCCGATGGTGACGCCGGCCGCGAAGAACGCGAACACGGGGACGGCGAAGCCGGTGGAGAACGGCGTGATGCGGTGCTCGAGGTCCTGGGCCATGCCCTCCTGCTCGCGGCCGTCGGCCCTCCGCCGCGACAGCACCGGGACGGTGAAACCGAGCAGCACCCCGGCCACCGTCGCGTGCACCCCGGACTCGTGCATGAGCACCCAGGTGGCCACCGCGAGCGGCAGCAGCACCCACCACACCCGCACCCGTCGTTGCACGGCCAGCGCGAAAAGACCGAGCGGGACCATCGCGCCCGCCAGCGCCAGCAGGTGCAGGTCGCTGGTGTAGAAGACGGCGATGATCGCGACGGCTAGCAGGTCGTCGACGACGGCCAGGGTGAGCAGGAAGGTGCGCAGTCCGGTGGGCAGGTGGGTGCTGATCACCGCGAGCACGGCCAGCGCGAAGGCGATGTCCGTCGCGGTGGGAATCGCCCAGCCACCGAGCGCCTCGGCGCCGGCTCGGAGGTTGATCGCGACGTAGATCAGGGCCGGCGCGATCATGCCGCCGACGGCGGCCAGGATCGGCAGCGCGGCGCGGCGCGGGTCGCGCAGATCGCCGGCCACGAACTCCCGCTTGAGCTCGAGGCCGACGACGAAGAAGAAGACGGCGAGGAGACCGTCGGCGGCCCAGGTCTCGAGCGTCAGGTGCAGGTGCAGCGACGCCGGCCCCACCTCGACCTCGAGCAGGTCGGCGTATGAGTCGGCGATCGGGCTGTTGGCCCAGACCAGCGCGACGACGGTGCCGACGAGCAACAGGGCGCCGCCGACGGTCTCCTGGCGGAGCAGCTCGGCGATCCGGGAGTCCTCGGCCCACGACCCACGGCGGAAGAGCCGGGTCGGGGTGCGGGGTTCTGCCATGTCGGATGCTCCTCGGGGTCGCTTCACTCCTGCCGACCAGACTTCCCGGCGCACCGCGGGCGAGTCTATCGGCCATCTTCGCCCGCGGGCAGTCGCCGGTGCGAACCTGCTTGACCGGCGATGCAAGACTGATCAGATGGGCGTCCCCGTGGCGGTGCACGAGGCTCTCCCGGCACGTGACGTGCTGCTGGGACGGACCACGCACGTGCGGCGGGTGCTCCCCAACAAGACCCGGCGGATGATCGGCGCCTGGTGCTTCCTGGACCACTACGGTCCCGACGACATCAAGGCGACCGGAGGCATGTGGGTGCCTCCTCACCCGCACACCGGTCTGCAGACCGTCACGTGGCTGTTCGAGGGCCTCGGCCTGCACACCGACAGCCTCGGCTCGGAGCAGCTGATCCGGCCGGGTCAGCTCAACGTGATGACTGCCGGCCACGGCATCTGCCACGCCGAGGTGTCGCCGGAGGACGCCCCGCCCCGGCTCCACGGGGTCCAGCTCTGGGTCTGCCTGCCGGACGATGTCCGTGACCGCACGCCGGCCGACTTCACCCACCTCGCCGACCTGCCCACCTATACCGAGGGCGGCGTGACGCTGAAGGTGCTCGTGGGGGACCTCGCCGGGGAGCGGTCTCCGGCACCGACGTTCTCCCCGCTCGTCGGGGCCGAGGTCCGGCTCCAGCCGGGTTCGCGGGCGAGTCTGCCCCTGGATCCGGCCTTCGAGCACGGCGTGCTCGTCGTCCAGGGCGAGACAGTCGTCGACGGCGAGGGGCTGTCGGCGAACCACATGGTCTACCTCGGCGGTGGCCGTGAAGGCCTCGAGCTCAGCGTGCCCGAGACGGGGGAGGAGTCGGTGCTGATGCTCCTCGGCGGTGCGCCGTTCGAAGAGGAGATCGTGATGTGGTGGAACTTCATCGGTCGGAGCCACGACGAGGTCGTCGCCCAGCGCAACGACTGGAACGGCGACGGGCTGGCCTGGACCCCGCCGCGGTACGGCGTGGTCGAGGGCTTCGCCGGGGACCGGCTGCTGGCTCCGCCCATGCCCAACGTGCGGCTCCGGTCCCGGGGCCGGGAGGCCTGAGTCCCGAACGGGCCCTGGCGGCCCCGCTCGACCGCCCCGCTCAACCGTCCGCCGGGCACCGGTCGGCCGAATTCCGGTGTTGCGGTGGTGTTCGGTCGCCTCGTACGTCACAATGGCCTCACAACTTCACACTGTGCTGCATCACCGCCCGGGCTCCGGGTCCGCGAGATCGCTGGGGAAGGCGTACCTCGACGCCGGATCAACAGGAGGCCACGGTGACCGCACGCACAACGACCCCACGTGGGACCATGGGCGTTCTCTACGTCCACTCCGCGCCGTCTGCACTGTGCCCGCACATCGAGTGGGCCGTCGGCGGCGTGCTCGGTTCTGCCGTCAGCCTGGACTGGACCCCGCAGGGCGCCCAGGCCGGCACCTACCGTGCCGAGTACTCCTGGACCGGCGATGCCGGCACCGCTGCCTCGATCGCGTCGGCGCTGCGCGGCTGGAACCACCTCCGCTTCGAGATCACCGAGGAGCCGACCTCCGGCACGGAGGGGGCGCGCTACTCCTACACCCCGGACCTCGGCGTCTTCCACGCCGTCACCGGCCTGCACGGGGACATCATGATCCCCGAGGACCGGCTCAAGGCCGCCGTGGTCAAGGCCGCCCTCGGTGACACGACCCTGCTGCTGGAGATCGACAAGCTGCTCGGCAAGCCGTGGGACGACGAGCTCGAGACCTTCCGGCACGCCGGCGACGGGGCCCCGGTGCGCTGGCTGCACCAGGTGGTCTGACGCGGCGGGAGGCTCGGCCCTCGATGTCCGTTCGGGTGTTTGCCTGCGCGGCGCGCGAGTCTGCCCCGACCATGAGGGCGTGACCTCTCGGATCTCGGGGATCCTCGCCGTTCTCGCGTCGGCCCTCCTGCTCGGCTCGTGCACGTCGGGCGTGACCACTCCTCCGGCCCTCGCCGGGAACCAGACGGCGCGGCTCGGCGCCCACAACGACACCAGCACGCCGTTCAACTTCGTCTCCGTCCCGGCGCTGACCCGGCATCGGTACGACGGTCGCGGGCTCCGACTCGAGCGGGAGGTCACCCGCGGGCTGGCGTTCACCCGGCATGAGATCAGCTACCGCAGCGGGCGGCTGCGGGTCACCGGTGTCATGGACGTGCCGAGCCGAGCGGGCCGTGCTCCTCTGGTCGTGCTGGCGCACGGCTGGACCGACTCGCGCGACTACCGGAGCGGCGCGATGCTGACCCGCGAGCGCGAGACCCTCGCCGAGCACGGCTTCGTGGCGCTGCAGATCGACTACCGCAACCACGCCGGCTCGACCCGCGAGGACGCCCGTGCGGTGCCACGACCACTCGGCTACCCGGAGGACCTCGTCAACGCCGTGCTCGCGGTGAGACGAGCCGAACTGCCGTTTGTCGACGCGTCCAGAGTGGGGCTCGTCGGGCGGTCGATGGGGGGAGGCGTCGTGCTCAACGCCCTGGCGGCGCGTCCCCGGCTCGCGGACGCGGTAGTGCTGTACTCACCGGTCAGCGCAAGCGCTGCCGACAACTACAACCGCTGGGTCAAGGACCGACCGGCCCTGCAGGCCCGGGTCGAGCGCGCCTACGGCACCCCCACGTCGCGCCCTCGGGTCTGGGCACGGGCCAGCGCGCTCGGCTACCTCGGACGCGTCGACGCCCCGGTCCGGATCCACCACGGCACCGCAGACGCGGTGTGCCCGCCCCGATGGAGCCGGGCCACGGCCGACGCGCTGCGCGCCGGAGGCGGCGACGTACGCCTGCACCGGTACGCCGGGCAGGGCCATCGGTTCGAGGGCGAGGCCTGGTCGTCGTTCATGCAGCGCACCGCACGCTTCCTGCACGCCCGGCTGGGATGACGATCCCGCCGGGTGGCTTGCCCCGGCGGTCCCATCACCACAGGCACGCGGCTCGATGTGTGCAAGGAGCACATCGACGCCCACGACGACCGGCTCCACGATGAGCGGCATGCGCCTCACTCGGAAGCTCGCCGTCCTGCTCGTCGCGACCGGGGTTACGGTCTCCCTGGCCACCCTGCCGGCCGGCGCCGGTCAGGCCCCCGCGAACCGTTGCGCAGGGCTGGGAGCGATCGACGTGCCCGGGGCCGAGGTGCAGGAGGCGGCCTGCCTGGACGACCTCACCACCGCCGGCACGGTCGCGAGCGGGCACACCAACGTCGACGACTGGACCGGTCTGCACGCGCCCGGCACCAGCAACCCGAGCGGGGTGCCGGGGATCCAGGTGGACGGGTACTTCCCGGACGGCTCGACCGACAACACCAACAACGGTTGGAACCACGACAGCCAGTTCGTGGTCCGGTTGCCCGACGACTGGAACGGGAAGCTGGTGGTGTCCGGCGCTCCCGGCACGCGCAGGCAGTACGCCAACGACTTCATCATCGGCGACTGGGTGCTCGCGCAGGGCTACGCGTTCGCGTCGACCGACAAGGGCAACGTCGGCGGCGCGTTCTACCGCGACGGCTCCGAGCCGGGCGGGTCCGTCCGCGAGTGGCACGAGCGGGTCACCCAGCTGACGAAGGCGACCAAGCGGGTGGTCCGGCAGCGCTACGGCAGGACGCCTTCGCGCACCTACATGTTCGGCATCTCCAACGGCGGCTACCTGACCCGCTGGCAGATCGAGAACCGGCCCGGGCTCTACGACGGCGGCCTGGACTGGGAGGGCACCCTGCTGCGCGCGGACGGTCCGAACCTGATGACCTACCTGCCGGCGGCGCTGAGGCACTACCCGGCGTACGCCGCCGGCGGCGACGCCGCTGCGCACGACGCCATGATCGAGGCGGGCTTCGCGCCCGGGTCGGAGTTCCTCTGGCCGTTCCACTTCACCTACTACTGGGACCTCACCCAGCGGATCTACCGCGAAGAGTTCGACCCCGGGTACGACGGCGACCTCGACGCCGGTGTGCCGTACTGCGCGAGCGGCACGCCGAGCTGCGACGCCGACTACGCCTACGACGCGCGACCGGACGCTGTGAAGGACGCCGTCCGCTCGGTCGAGCTCACCGGGAGGATCGGACGGAAGCTGCTGACCGTCCACGGGACGCTCGACACGTTGCTGCCACCCGCCACGTCGTCGGACGTCTATGCCGACCTGGTCGACCGGCGCGGTCGCGACCGCTGGCACCGTTACTACGAGATCGAGGACGGCACCCACGTGGACGGCCTCTACCCGGCGTACCCGGACCGCCTTCGGCCCCTTCTGCCCTGCGCCCGCTCGGCGTTCACGGCGCTGACCGAGTGGGTCGAGCAGGGCGAGCAGCCGCCGCGGAGCGGGTTGCGCGCGCGGCCCGAGAGCGGCGACCTGCTCAACAGCTGTCGGCTCTGACCGGTACTAGCCCCAAAGCCCAGTAGAGCCGCGGCTCACCCCGGGTCCAGCATGGGGCGGGCTGTCCCCGCGGTCGTCCCCGGCCGCCCGGCCCACGGGAGGTCATCATGAGTTGGTCACGGAGCTTCAGGAAGCGCTGGCTGGTCCCCCTGGTAGCCGCGGTCGCCCTCGTCCCGGCAGCGGCGGTGTCCGCCGTCGCGGGCGAGCAGGACACGTTCTTCGAGGAGACGGGCGAGGCGTTCTGGTCGGTGCCGCACACCTGCGCGGATGGCGCCGTCGTCGATGGAACGCTGCTGGTGCGCAGCACGCGCGACTTCGAGCAGCCCGAGACCGAGGATGCTGACCCGACCACCCGGGTGCAGTTCCTGGCAGTCTGCCCCGGCGGCATCTCGTTCAGCTGGGCGACTGTGCCATCGGCGCCGTCCACCATCACCAGCACCACGAACCTGAAGAGCATCCGCACGGTCGGTTCGGGAACCGCACGCGACAACTCCGGCGTCACGCACACCGTCAGCTTCGACGTCACCTACACGGGAGTCGGGCCGATCATCACGGAGGTCAACGGCCCCGGCAGCACCCGCAGGGAGCGGGAGGCGACCGCGACCGGTGTCGTGATGTTCGACGGCGCTGTTCTCGTCGACGGCGCAGCCAACCACCCGTTCCGTGACATGTTCATCCGGGTGGACATCGAGAAGGGGAGCTGAACCAGGGCCTCGTCAGGCCCGCTCGCCGACCGGGATCTCGGTGTCGACGACGTTCCCCGGTTGGGCGAGCGGGCAAGCCCAAGCAGGGTCGTAGGCGCACGACGGGTTGTAGGCGAAGTTGAGGTCGAGCACGAGCGATCGGCCGCGCCCGCCGAGGTCGGCACCCTTGACGGTGTCGAGCAGGTAGCGGCCGCCGCCGTAGGTGCCGCCGGGCCGGCCCGCGGACGCATCCTTGACCGGGACGAACAGGCCGCCGCCGTACGACGCCAGCCACCACACGTCGAGGGAGCCGACCCCGGGCAGCTCGACGAGACCGACGCGCTCGAACGGGACCACACCGTCCGTGCCGCTGGTCACCTCGATGCGGCCGGGCTCGGCGGGCTGCACCTCGACCTCGAAGCGCCAGGTCGGGTCGTAGGCCGGAACC
>NZ_DASSCL010000035.1:0-7165 GCF_035697785.1 Nocardioides sp. | reverse complement strand
ACGGGGTGATTACCACGGGACCGTGGTAATCGGCCGCCGGGGAAGCTCAGCCGGCCCGGGTGATCGACACCGCGAGGGCGGCCAGATGCTCCAGCCGGGCGAGCTCGGAGTCGAGTACGTCGGGCCCGCCGCGGCGGCCGAACACCACCATCTCGTCGTGGTCGTTGAGCGGCGCACCGGCGACCAGGGTCGACTCCAGGTGCTTCCACTCCTCGGGCAGCGGGAGCCGGGCGGCGTGCGCACGGGGGAACCACGCGTCCGCAACCTCGAGCAGGTCCGGGGCGGCCGACGTCCGGTGCAGCACCTTGGGACCGGCGTCGCTGCTGCGCACCCGCATCGCCCAGTCGGCGCGGAACGTGAACGGAAGCAGGTCGACCAGCTCGTCGCAGGCGGTGGCGGGACTCTGCGTCAGCGCCTCGACGGCCTCGAGGTCGAGGAACAGGTTGCCACCGGCGGCGTACCGGGAGATCCAGAGCACCTGCACGCCGTCGAGCTGGTTGCACGCGGACACGATCGAGTCGGGCATCACACCGTGCGCGGTCTCGAGGAGCACGTCGTCGACCGCGGTGCCGTCGCGTCGGTGCTCGACGATCTCGATCGCCTCGATGTCGCCGCCGGCCTCACCGATGGCGGTCGCGACGCGGCCCAGCGAACCGGGCACGTCCGGCAGCTCGACGCGCAGCAGGAAGGGCATCGCTCACTCGGTCCTTCCCACCGCGACCGGGTCGTGCAGGGCTACCCGGCCCGGACGTACGACGTCGGCATCCACGCCGAACTCCGGCTCCCTCACCGGCGGAACGGCTCCCTCGCCTCGACCATATCCCGCCAGCGTTCTCAGCACCGGCAGGTCCTTCTCCCCCGAGACGGGGTCGAGGTCGACGACCGCACAACGCGGGATGGGGCCGCGCACCCGGACCTCCGCGTCACCGAGCGTGAGGTGGCGCCCGACCCAGTGCGCCTCCACACCCGGCGGTTCCGGACCGGTGTCGACCACGAAGGTGGGTCGGAACCGGGCTCCCTCGACGAGTGCCCCGACCCGGGCCGAGAGCCGGTGCAGCGACGAGGTGGTCACCAGGCTCACCGATCCGCCGTAGACCACCTCGCCGGGGTGGGCGGGACGGGCCAGCGCCACGTCGTACCCGACATGCTCGGAGAGCAGCCGCGCCCACGGTCCGTCGAGCAGCTCGACCTCGGCGACCCGACCCCAGTAGTCGACCTTGCGGACATCCCCGGTCGGCTCGGGTACAGCGTCGGCCCGCCGGTCGCCGAGCGTCACGCCGAACCTTTGGCCGGCCGTGGTGGCTACCACCCGCAGCATCGTGGGGTTCTCGACTGTGCGGAGCACCCGGTCGCGCGCGGGGTCCACCAGGCACAGCGCCCGGTCGCCGACCGGGCCCTGCGGCGACAGCTCCACCGACGGGTGCTCGACGTGCCGGGCGCCCTTCAACGGGGTGAAACCGATCCGGGTCACTCGCACGAGCCGACCATCTCACGCGTGCGTTACGTCGCGGTTTCCGCCGAGCGCGAAGGTCCCGACCACCTCGTAGCGCGGCCGGCGCCGCGGTCCCTCCCCGAGGTGCGACTCGACCAGGGCCATCTCCTTCGCCGTCCAGGACGGTCCGAGGTACGGGTCCAGGACCCGGATCCAGCGGGTCGCCTCGATGGGCCGGCCGCTGCGGGCCAGCGTCACGTGCGGGTGGAACCTGCCGCCGTCTCCACCCGCGCCGGACTTCGACCCCGCGGCGCGCGCACCGGTGGCCATCCGGCGCAGCTCCTCGTCACGACCCGCGGCGTCGATGCCGGCGTACACCACCTTGGCCCGGCGCGGGTTGGGGAACGCGCCGGCGCCGGAGATGCGCAGGTCGACGGCGGTACGCCGCGCCGCCGCCCGGCCGAGGCGCTCGACCAGGTCGTCCACGTGCCGCTCGGCGACGTCGCCGAAGAACGCGAGCGTCACGTGCCACTGCTCCGGGACGGTCCAGCGCAACCCGTCACCGGCCTCCTGCCGGGGCGTCAGGAACTCGGCGAGGTCCTCGGCGACCGGGTCCGGGGGCAGCAGCGCGACGAACATCCTCACGATCCGACCGTAGCCCCGGCTGGCCCGGGACCCGACGCTCACGCAAGGAGTGCCCGCTGCCGCCCCCCCCGCGACCTTCCCCGGGCGATCTGCACCTTCCCGTGGTGAGATCACACCGGGAAGCGGCCAATTCACAGGGGACCCAGTGAATTGGCCCCCACCCCCAAACATCAGTCACCGACTGCGGGGTACACAGGGCCCATGACGATGACCTGGAGCCGGCTGATGTCCGCCGCGAGCGCGACGTACGGCGGCTATGCGCTGTCCACACCGAGGCACCTGGGGCGGTTCCTGACCGACGACCGCAAGTCGCAGGGCGACTACGACCTCCTCGCCCGGACGTACGGCGCGCGCGACCTCGCGATCAGTGCCGTCGGCCTCCTGGGGCGGTCGGAGCGCTCGGTGACGGCCGCGATGCTGATCCGGGTCGCGTGCGACGTCTCCGACGGGCTGCTGCTCGCCCCGCAGACGAAGGACGAGGAGACGCGCGCGCAGGTCCTCGCCATCACGTTCGGCTGGGCCGGCCTGAACCTGCTGGCGCTCGCCCGGGACCGCCGGGTCGCCAAGAAGAGGAAGCGGGCACTCACCCCGCAGTAGGCGGCTACTTCGACGTCGGGAAGTGGAAGCTCGCCTCGCTGGCGTGGCTGACGTGCGGCCAGCGGGCGGTGACCACCTTCGCGCGCGTGTAGAACGCCACGCCCTCCGGTCCGTGCACGTGCTTGTCGCCGAACAGCGAGTCCTTCCAGCCGCCGAACGAGTAGAACGCCATCGGCACCGGGACCGGCACGTTGATCCCGATCATGCCGACGTGCACTCCTCGCTGAAACCGGCGCGCGGCCTCACCGCTCGAGGTGAAGATCGCCGTCCCGTTGCCGTAGGGGTTGGCGTTGATGAGCGCGATCGCCTCGTCGACGGAGTCCGTGCGCAGCACCGACAGCACCGGCCCGAACACCTCCTCGCGGTAGACGTCCATCTCCGGGCGCACCGCGTCGATGACGGTGGGTCCGACGAAGAACCCGTCCTCGTGCCCCGGCACCGTGAAGCCGCGGCCGTCGACCGTGACCCGGCCGCCCTGCGCCTCACCGGCGTCGATCAGGCCGACGATCCGCTGCTGCGCCTCGCGGGTGACCACCGGCCCCATCTCGCTGTCGGCGTCGCGTCCCGCGCCGACCCGCACCGCGCGGGCCCGGTCGTTGACGGCCTCGACGATCCGGTCGCCCGCGGCACCCACGGCGACAGCCGCCGAGATCGCCATGCATCGCTCGCCGGCCGAGCCGAAGGACGCAGCGGCCAGGTGGTCGGCGGCGAAGTCGAGGTCGGCGTCCGGCAGCACGATCGCGTGGTTCTTCGCGCCACCCAGCGCCTGGACCCGCTTGCCGTTGGCGGTGCCCCGCTCGTGGATGTAGCGCGCGATCGGCGTCGAGCCGACGAACGAGATCGCCGCGACCTCGGGCGCATCGAGCAGCGCGTCCACCGCGACCTTGTCGCCGTGCACGACGTTGAACACCCCGTCCGGGAGACCCGCCTGCTGCCAGAGCTCGGCCAGCCGCATCGAGGCCGACGGGTCGCGCTCGCTCGGCTTGAGCACGAACGTGTTGCCGCACGCGATCGCGACCGGGAACATCCACATCGGCACCATGGCCGGGAAGTTGAACGGCGTGATCCCGGCGACGACGCCGAGCGGCTCCCGGAACGAGTACGTGTCGACGTCCGTCGACACCTGATCGGAGTAGTCGCCCTTGAGCAACGACGCGATGCCGCTGGCGAACTCGACGACCTCGAGCCCGCGCTGGACCTCGCCGCGGGCGTCGGAGAGCACCTTGCCGTGCTCGTCCGTGATCAGCCCGGCGATCTCGTCGGCGTGCCGGTTCACGAGCTCTCGGAACGCGAACAGGATCTTGGTGCGGGCGCTCACCGACGTCTGGCTCCACGCCGAGAACGCCTCACCGGCCGCGGCGACCGCCTCGCGCACGTCCTCGGCCGTCGCCAGCACGACCTCCGCCTGCTGCCGCCCGCTCGCGGGGTCGTAGACCGCCGCGGTCCGCTCCGACGTCCCGCTCGTGGTCTTGCCCGCGATCCAGTGCTCGATCGTCCTCACGCTGTCCTCCTCGTCCGCCCCGTGCTGGATGTCCATCGCCTGACCCACCGTGGCCCGGTCAGCCGGGCACGCGGCCGACGACGCACCACGCTGAGGCCGCCATCTCGAACGGCGCCGGCGGCAGCAGCTGCTGGCAGCGAGCCCGCAGTGCGGCACGCGCCTCGTCGCCGAGGCCGGCCACGTAGACGCCGGCGGGTCCGACCCCGAGCGTGTACGGCTCCCACCAGTCCTCGAACGTCGCGAAGCCGACGTGCACGGTCAGTGACGACGGCTGTACGTCGTCCAGCCCCGCGCTCACGGCCAGCTCGGTCAGGTGCCCCTCGGCGGCCCCGGCCAGCCCGGACTCGTCGCGGGCACCAGGGTCGAGCTCGCGTACAGCGCGCCAGTACGTCGACAACGGGCCGGCGTCACCGGCGTGGTCCCACACCGACGCCAGCACCGCGCCACCCGGCCGGGTCACCCGCGCCATCTCCCGCAGTCCCGCGACCGGGTCCTGCATGAAATGCACGACGAGCTGGGCCAGCGCCACGTCGAAGGTGTCGGCGTCGAAGGGCAGGTCCTCCGCGGACGCACGGCGTACGTCGACGCCGGGGCAACGTTCCTGCACGGCCGCGACGAACGGTGCCGACGGATCCACGGCCGAGACCGCGTCCGCCCCGAGCGCCGCGACCAGACGACGCGTCAGGGCACCCGGGCCGCAGCCCACATCGAGCACCCGCTGACCCGGGCGCAGGCCGGCCACCGCCATGAACTCGTCGGCCAACGGCTCGGAGAACCGGCCCATGAACCGGTCGTAGGCTTCGGCGACGACGTCGAAGGTCACCTGCCGAACCTAGTCCGTGGTGAACCCGTCGTCGATCGCCCGAGCGGCCTATCCCCAGCCCGGGAGCACCACGGCCGCCCACACCAGCAACGGGCCCACCGCGACCACGATCGCGGAGTAGCCGAGGATCTGCTTGTAGAACTTCTCCTGGCTGATCGTGTCCGGGCAGTTGGCGAGCATGATCGCCCCGTTGGTGGAGAACGGACTGACGTCCACGATCGTGGAGGAGACGGCGAGTGCGGCGACCAGGGCGACGGCGCCGACTCCGCCCGCGTCGATCAGCGGGATCGCGATCGGGATGATGATCGGCAGCAGGGCCGTCGAGGAGGCGAACGCCGAGACGATGCCGCCCACGTAGCAGAGCAGCAGGGCCGCGAGCAGCGCCGTGCCGATCCCCGCCGCGAGCTGCCCGACGTACTCCGGGGTGCCCGCCTCCTCCAGAACGGCGACGAACGTCGTGACGCCGGCGAGCAGAAGGATGGTCGCCCACGCGATCTGCGACACCGCACCCTTGTTGGACGACGGGTACAGCGCGACGAGCAGGACCGCGGCGGTGATGGCGCAGAAGCCGATGTTGCGCTCGAAGACGAGCGCCAGCACGGCGACGACCAGGAACGCGACCAGCGTGATGACCTGCTCGGTGTTGATGCGGCTGGTCGCGGGTGCCTCGACCGCGGTCATGGTGCCGCCCGAGGTGCCGGCGCCAGTCCCTGCCGCGCCGCCGCCGGTGCCCGAGCCCGAGGCACCGTCCCCGTGATCCTCGGCGCCTGCCGGGACGCTGGTGTCGATCCTGCGGCTCATCAGCTCGCGGCCCCCGAGGACGGCGAACAGGGCGACTGCGATCAGGAGGTTGACGATCAGGCTGGTCAGGAAGATCGCGATCTCGCCGTTGGGCAGGTCGTTGTCGGCCATCACCGAGTTGGTGATCGTGCCGTAGATGCTGATCGGGGAGAAGCCGCCCGCCTGCGCCCCGTGCACCACGAGCATGCCCATCAGCAGCGGGCTGATCTTGTAGCGGCCGGCGAAGCCGAGGGCGATCGGACCGATGATCGCGCAGGCCGCCGGGCTGGCCGCCCCGATCGCGGTCAGGACGCCGGTGATCGCGAACATGACCCAGGGGATCAGCGCCACCCGACCCCCGACCGCCTGCACCGCCTTCTGGACGATCAGGTCGACCGTGCCGTTGTTCCTGGCGATCGCGAACAGATAGGTGATGCCGATGAGGGTGAGCACCAGGTCGCTGTTCATCCCGGCGATGATGTCGTCCTCGGGCATGCCGAGGGAGTACATGCCGACCAGCCAGGCGGCGACGAACGCGAGCGCGCCCATGTTGATGGGCAGCAGGGTTCCGACGATGAAAAGCGCGGCGAGGGCGAGGATCGACACCCATTCAGGGGACATGAGGCACTTCCTAGGTCCGAGACGTGACCGCTGTCACACCAGACCGTTCCCCTCGAGTCCGAGCCTGAATCCCCCGGAGCCCTCCAACCTGATCGTCCCTAGACTCCCGCAGGTGGACTGGCTCGAGGTGCTCGCGATCATCGGCGCCGGGCTGGGCGCCGGAATCGTCGTCACCGCGATCGGCGCAGGGTCCCTGGTGAGCTTCCCGATCCTGCTGGCGGTCGGGGTGAGCCCCCTGGTCGCCAACGTCTGCAACAACGTTGGTCTGGTGCCGGGCGGGGTCACCGGGACGTGGGGCTACCGGCGGGAGATGGCCGACTACCCGCACCTGGTCGCACGGGTCGCCCTCACCAGCGGCTGCGGTGGACTGCTGGGCGCCGTACTGCTGCTCGCCTTCTCCCCCGACGCCTTCGAGGCGATCGTCCCCTATCTCGTGCTGCTGGCGGCGACGCTGGTCGGGATCCAGCCGGTGGTGTCGGCGCGCGTACGACGCGTGGCCGCACGGCGCGGCCGGCCGATCGCCGACGACCGCGAGGTGATGGGTCCGAAGTTGACCGGGGTGGCATCGCTGATAGGTGTCTACGGCGGCTACTTCGGGGCCGGCCAGGGTGTCATGCTGGTTGCGTTCCTGGCGCTCGGGCTCGACATCCCGCTGCAGTCGATCAACGCGCTGAAGAACCTCGCGATCCTGTCCGCCAACATCGCCGCGACCGTCGTGTTCGTCTTCGCGGCCCCGCTCGACTGGGTGATCATCGGCCTGATCGCG
>NZ_DASSCL010000034.1:0-12626 GCF_035697785.1 Nocardioides sp. | reverse complement strand
TCGCAGCCCGGACGCCACGGAGGGGCCGAAGCCCGCCGACGACGCGCTGGCCTGGCCGGTGCCGTGGGAGCGGGTGGGGCTGCCCGCGCCGGCCCGGCCGAAGACGCAGTCCGTGCAGACCGACGAGGCCGACACCGATCTCGCCGCCGTCGTCGACGCCATCACCGCACTGAGCACCTCGCTCGGCATCCCCGAGCAGCACCGGCCCTGGCTCGACGCGCTGCCGGACCTCGTCCGGGTCGACGCCCTGCCGCCCTCCTCGGAGGAGGCCGAGCGCGAGCGGCTCGCGGCACCGTGGGCGCTGGAGGACCTGCCCGCCCTGCAGGAGCAGCGGGCCAAGGAGTTCCAGCTCGGCCGGAACGGCCACCTCTATGTCATCGGCGGCCCGCGCAGCGGCCGGTCGACGGCCATGCGCACCCTCGCGGGCGCACTGGCCGACCGGGTCGCGGTCCGCGACCTGCACGTCTACGGGCTCGACTGCGGCAACGGCTCGCTGCTCGGTCTCGCCAACCTGCCCCACACCGGGGCCGTGGCCAGCCGCACCCAGGTCGACCGGGCCGGCCGGCTGCTGTCCCGGCTGGTGTCGCTGGTCGAGGAGCGGCAGCACCTGCTGGGTCAGGGCGGGTACGCCGACCTCGCCGAGCTGCGCGCCGCGCTGCCCGAGGACCAGCGGCCGCCGTACCTGCTCTTCCTGCTCGACCGCTGGGACGGCTTCGCCTCGACGCTGGGGGAGGTCGACGGCGGCCGGATGACCGAGCAGGTGATGACGCTGCTGCGCGACGGCTCGTCGGTCGGCCTGCACGTGGTGGTCTCGGGCGACCGGACGCTGGTCACCGGCCGGATGTCCACGCTGGTCGAGAACCGGCTGGTGCTCCGGCTGGCCGACCGCGCCGACTTCGGGGCCGTCGGCATCCCGGTCAAGCTGGTCCCGGACACGCTCGTCGACGGTCGCGCCCTCACCCCGGACCCAGTGGTCGAGCTGCAGGTGGCGGTGCTCGCCGACGACATCTCCGGGGCCGGGCAGAACGCCGCACTGCGCGAGATCGCGGCCCGGCACGCCGAGCGCGACGCCGCTACGCCGGGCACGCTCCGCCCGTTCCGGCTGGAGGAGATGCCCGCCGTCGCGCCGTACGACGACGGTGTGCGGGCCGCCGTGCGGGCTGCCGCGGACCGGGTCGCCGGGGGGTGGGTGCCGTTGGGTCTGGGCGGCGACGACCTCGTGCTCACCGGTCTGGACCTGTCGGGCAGCGCGGTGACCGTGCTTGCCGGTCCGCCCAAGTCGGGCCGGACCGGCCTGCTGCGCTTCGTCGCCGCCGCATCCCGCGAGGCCGACGTGCCGCTGCTGGCGCTGTGCCCGCTCGCGAACGCGCTGTCGAGCGACCTCGGCGACGCCGCGGTGCTGACCGCGGCGCTGGAGAACGAGGCCCTGGTCGAGCGGCTCCGGGGGCTGCCCGAGGGCGCGGTCGTGCTGGTCGACGACGCGGAGCTGCTCAAGGACGGACCGCTGGCCCCGGCCCTGATGGCGATGGTGCAGCAGGCCCGCGGCAAGGGCTGGCGGGTGCTGGTCGCGGGCGCGACCGCGGAGCTCGGCGCCGGCTACAGCGGCTGGATCTACGAGGCCCGCAAGTCCCGCCAAGGCATGTTGCTGTCACCGCAGGGGATGGCCGACGGCGACATCTTCAGCACCCGGCTGATGCGCAGCAGCCTGATGCCCCGCATCCACCCCGGCAGGGGCCTGGTCATCGACCCCGGTGGCACCCAGACCCTGGTACAGGTACCACTCGTCGACTGACCCGCAGGAAGCCAGCCAGGCACCGCAGGTGGAGCGCGCGACCTGGACGTCGAAGGCACGTGCCAGCATCGGCCGAGGAGTCAGTTGCGCACCGACACGCCGCAGGCGCGCCTGCACAACTGACTCCTCGGCACCGACCGGTCTGAGGGTTGTCCCACGACAGGGGTGCCAGCGGGGGGCACAGACCCAGCCAGAGGGGCCGCACGCGGCCACCGAGCCGGCCACGGCACCTTGCCAAACAAAGAACTGCGCCCCCGAGCCAAGAGCTCGGGGGCGCAGTCTCGCAAAGACGGTTACTTGCTGTAGGCCGTGTCCAGGCCCTCCGCGTCGCGGGCGTAGTTGCGCAGCCAGGTCACGAACTCCGGACCGACGGCCATCATCTTGTTCATCCCGTCGTTCCACTCGTTCCACTTGTTGTGGAAGGTCTGGGAGGCGCCGGGCGTCTGCCACGCTCCGCTGACCAGGTCCTGGGACTTGGTGTTGGCGGTGCGCTGGGCGTCTTCGAGCTGTGCGACCGTCCGCTCGATCATGTCGGCGGTCGCCATGATGTCGTCGATCCCGATCTTGTGGTCCCCGTGGGCCATTCTTGGTCTCCTTCGATGCTCGGTGCCGGACGGCCGGCTGACGATTCGCCTCACCCTAAGCCGACATTCGGAGCATTGGGAACAGCAGACCCCAGAATGCCCCCTGGACACCTGGTTCATCTCTACCCGAATCGGGTAATAAACTGATCGCTCGCTGTCCACCTGCGCGGGAGCTTGGACACAGCTCCGGACCCGCTGACAGCCGACGCCACGAGGGGACGAGGGAGCACACATGACCACGACGACGGGTGCCACGACGGCGGACCGCCAGAGGTTGCGGGCCGCTCGCGGCACCGGTGGCAAGCCGACCGGTCCCAGCCGGCTCCCCTCCCCGCCGCGGCAGCGCCGGCCAGCGATGGCCGCCCTGGCGCTGGTGCTGATCGTCGGCGGTGCCCTGATCGCCGGGCTGCTGGCCATTCGGATGGACAGCCGCGTCGACGTGCTCGTCGCCAACGGCGACCTGGCCCCCGGCACCCGGATCACGGCGACCAATGTCCGGGCGGTTCCGGTCGCGTACGACGACCTGAACCTCATCCCCGAGGACCAGGCGGAGCTCGTGATGGGCACCTTCGCCAAGGGGTTCATCGAGGACGGCACGCTCATCGACGGTTCGATGCTCGACAAGGACAACCCGATCGGTGGCGACCGGGCCATCGTCAGCGTCGTCCTCAGCCCCGCGCTCGCCCCGGAGAAGGCGCTGGAGACCGGTGACCTCGTCGAGGTGGTCCGGGCAAGCGGCTCTTCGTCCACAGGTGAGGGGGCGGCACAGATCACCCGGGGTCTGGTCCTCGCGATCCACCAGCCGAAGCGCGACGAGCTCGGTGGCGGCGCGGCCGGCAGCGTCAGCCTGCTCGTGCCCTCTGCCGCGGCGGCCGACGTGATCGACGCCTCCAGCGCCAACCTTGCGGGTCTTGCGCTGATCTCGCGCGGCAACACCACCGACGACGTGACCCTCTCGGGGTCCTGATGGCGCTGTACGCACTGGCGTCGGCCAAGGGGTCGCCGGGCGTCACCGTCACGGCCCTGGCCCTGGCCACGGTGTGGCCGACCGACCCGGTTGTGGCCGACATGGACCCGGCCGGGAGCGATCTGACCTGGTGGCTGCGCACTCCCCACGGTGACCCGATCCAGGCCGAACGCGGCCTGCTGTCGCTCGGCGCGGCCGTCCGGCGCGGCGCCGACGAGGCGGTGCTCGACGACCACCTCCAGGACGTCGATGGCGGGTTCCGCGTGCTCGCCGGCGTCGCGACCCCCGACCAGGTGGCCGGCCTGGGCGCGGCGTGGAGCCACATCCCGGCCGTGTTCAACGCCTACGGGGCCGATGTGATCGCCGACTGCGGACGCGTCGTGCCCGGGTCGGCCTCAGTGCCTGTGCTGCAGCGGGCAGCGGCTGTGCTCTTCGTCGTACGGCCGACGATCGAGGGGGTCGCACACCTGCGCGACCGGCTCCGTTCGCTGCGCGATGCCCTCGAGACCGGGGCCGGAGGCCCGCCCGTGGGGGTCGTGGTCGTCACGTCCTACCGCGACACCCGGTCGGCGCCCGACCTCCAGCAGCTGCTCGACTCGGAAGGAATCCAGGCGAGGGTGCTCGGCGTGGTCGCCGATGACGACAGGGCGGCCGACAGCCTCAAGGGCGTGCGCTGGTCACGGTCGATCGGCAAGTCGCTGCTGTTCCGGTCGGCTTCGGAGGTTGCCGGTCGGCTGACCGAGCTCGCCGGATCGCGCTACGCGGCAGCCCCGGGGGAGGGACGTCGATGGACCAGCAGCTGATCCGCCGCCTCCGCGAGGAGGTCGCCGATATCCTCTCCCGGCAGCGCCGCGAGGACGCCGCCAACGGCCTGCCGCCGATGACGGCCGAGGACGAACGCCAGTTCGCCCGCGCGGTGGTGAGCCGGGTCCTCGACGCCTACGCGCGCGAAGAGGTGACCGCCGGCCGGAAACCGCCGTCCCACGAGGACGAGCAGGCGATCGCCGAGGGGATCCACGCCGCACTGTTCGGCGTCGGCCGCCTGCAGCCGCTGCTCGACGACCCCGACGTCGAGAACATCGACATCAACGGCTGCGACAACGTCTTCATCGGGTACGCCGACGGGCGCGAGGAGCGCGCGCTGCCGGTGGCCGAGAACGACGACGAGCTCGTCGAGCTGGTGCAGATCCTCGGCGCGTACAGCGGTCTGACCAGCCGCCCGTTCGACACCGCCAACCCACAGCTCGACATCCGCCTCCCCGACGGCAGTCGTCTCTCCGCGGTGATGGGGGTGTGCCAGCGGCCGTCGCTGTCGATCCGCAAGGCGCGAATCGCGAGGGCCTCGCTCGACATGCTCGTGGACTACGGCTCCATCTCGCCGGAGCTCGCCGCCTTCTTGTCGGCGGCGGTGCGGGCCCGCAAGAACATCATGATCGCGGGGGCCACCA
This sequence comes from Nocardioides sp., assembly GCF_035697785.1. Taxonomy (GTDB): domain Bacteria; phylum Actinomycetota; class Actinomycetes; order Propionibacteriales; family Nocardioidaceae; genus Nocardioides_B. The sequence goes on along the minus strand of NZ_DASSCL010000034.1, from coordinate 7,835 downwards.
ACGCCGGCAAGACCACGCTGCTGCGGGCCCTGGCCAACGAGATCGACCCGGCCGAGCGGCTGATCACGGTCGAGCGGGCGCTCGAGCTCGGGCTCGGCGAGTTCGCCGACCTGCACCCCAACGTGGTGGCCTTCGAGGAGCGGCTCCCGAACTCGGAGGGTCACGGCGCGATCCACATGGCCGAGCTGGTGCGCCGATCGCTGCGCATGAACCCCAGCCGGGTCATCGTCGGTGAGGTGCTCGGTGACGAGATCGTGACGATGCTCAACGCGATGAGTCAGGGCAACGACGGCTCCTTGTCGACGATCCACGCGAACTCCTCGCTCGAGGTGTTCAACCGCATCTGCACCTACGCGATCCAGAGCGTCGAGCGGCTGCCGGCCGACGCGACGATGATGCTGATCGCCGGGGCGATCGACTTCGTCGTGTTCATCGAGCGGGTCAACGACTTCGCCTCCGGCGGCAAGCTCCGACGCATGGTCACCTCCGTCCGCGAGGTCAACGGCGTCGACGGGCGGGTGCTGTCGAGCGAGGTGTTCAGGCCGGGCCCCGACGGGTACGCCGTGCCGGCCGCGTCGATCTCGTGCCTGGAGGAGCTCCAGCGGGTCGGGTACGCCCCGGGCGCGGCCCCCACGTGGGTGAACGCCTGATGGCGTTGTCCACGACGCTCCTCCTCATCGTCCTCCTGGGGGCCGTCGTCGGCGGTGGGGTGGTGCTGCTGGTCAACGGGCTGACCCGGCACGAGGCGAGTGCGGTGGCCAAGCCGCCTTCGGGCCTCGGCCGCCGGCTGAGGGCTTTCGGCACCCGGCTCCCCATCGCCATCGGCGTCGGACTGCTGGTGCTCCTGGTGACCCGCTGGATCGTCGCCGCGGTTGCGACGGGTCTGCTGATCCTCTTCTGGGACGCCCTGTTCGGCGGCGCCGGCGCCGAGAAGCGAGGCATCGCCAAGATCGAGGCGCTCGCGGCGTGGACCGAGTCGCTGCGCGACACCGTCGCGGGTGCGGTCGGCCTCGAGCAGGCCATCCCCGCCACGGCGTACGCCGCCTCGCCGATCATCGCGGGCGAGCTGTCCACCATGGCCGACCGGCTCCGGGTGCGGGTGCCGCTCCCCGTCGCGCTGCAGCGCTTCGCCGAGGACATGGACGACGCGAGCGCCGACCTGATCATCGCGGCGCTCATCCTCAACTCACGGCTGCGCGGTCCCGGCCTTCGTGAGGTGCTCACCTCGCTGTCGGAGTCCGCGCGCGCCGAGCTCGACATGCGTCAGCGGGTCAGCGCCGGCCGCCGGAGCACCCGCCGCAGCGTGCAGATCGTGGTCGGGGTGACGCTGACCTTCGTCTTCGGCCTGCGGATCTTCAACCCCGGCTACGTCGAGCCCTACGGCTCGCCCGTCGGCCAGGTGGTGCTGCTGATCGTGATCGGGGTGTTCGCCGCCGGGGTCATGTGGCTGCGTCGGCTGTCGCGGTTCGAGACCCCCGAACGCTTCCTGCACTTCAGGACGGCGCCATGAGCAGCCTCGTGCTGGTGATGCTCGTGGGTGCCGTGGTCGGCACCGGGGTGCTGCTGCTCGTCTCCGTGCTCGACCGCAGCCCGGTGAGCGGCCCCGCCGGCCTCGCCCAGATCGACGCGCGCCGCGAGCGCGGCGCGCGCACCGCCAGCCTGACCGCCGACCGCCGGCACCGGGACGAGTCGGTGCGACTGCGCAAGGTCGGCGCCGGCGTCAGCGACCTGCTCGCCGCCCGCGGCATCAAGCTGTCGTCGTCGATCACCGCCAACCTCGGCATCGTGGGCCAGTCCCGCGAGACCTTCCTGGCCAGGACCCTGCTGGCGGCGCTGGTCGGCATGTTCGTGCCGTTCATCGTGCTGGCCTTCCCGTTGGTCACCGGGATGTTCGGCACCCCCGTGATCCCGCTGTGGCTGGCGCTGCTCGGCGCCGCGCTGGGTGCACTGATGCCCTGGGCCCAGCTGAACAAGGACGCCGAGGCGCGCCGGCGCGACTTCCGGCACGTGGTCAGCTCCTTCCTCGACCTGGTGGCGATGAACCTCGCCGGCGGACGGGGAGTGCCCGAGGCCCTGCAGGCGGCGACGTCGATCAGCGACGGCTGGGCGATGGTGCGCATCCGCGACACCCTGGAGGCCGCCCGGCTGCAGGGCACCACCCCGTGGGCCGCACTCGGCCAGCTCGGCGACGACGTCGACGTCGACGAGCTGCGGGACCTCGCGGCCGCGCTCGCGCTGGTCGCCGAGGACGGTGCCAAGGTGCGCGACTCGCTGTCCGCGCGGGCGAGCTCGATGCGTCGCAAGGAGCTCGCCGACGCCGAGGGTCGGGCCGCCGCGCAGTCGCAGTCGATGCTGGTTGCCCAGCTCCTCCTGTGTGTCGGCTTCCTCCTGTTTCTGACGTATCCTGCAGTCGCGAGAGTCCTCGGGGGTTGACCGGGGATGACGACGGGGATCATCCACATGCCCGAGGAGAGAGGGACTGTCCATGTCCACACAGCACCTGACCTTGCTCACCACGCTGGTGCGGGGCCGGATCGCGCACGCGCGTCGCGCCGAGACCGGCGCGTCCGCGGTGGAGTGGGTGGTCATCACCGCCCTGCTGGTCGGCATCGCCGTCGCCGTGGGGGCGATCCTGCTCAACACGATCACCGACAAGGCCGACTCGATCGACCTGGGCTGAGCCGCGTCGGCGTGCGCCGGGACATCCGGCGGGGCGACGAGGGTGGCGCCAGCGCCGTCGAGCTGGCGATGTACATGCCCATCTTGATGCTGGTCATCTTCGTGGCCGTGCAGTTCTCCCTGATCTACCTCGGCAACGCCGCGGCCACCGCCGTGGCGCGGGAGGCGGCCCGGGTCGCCCGGGTGACCGGGGACGTGGGCGCCGGCCGGGTGGCCGGCTACCAGTACGCGCAGAACATCGGCCGCGGCATCCTCGAGGACGTCGACGTCAACGTCGTGCCGGTCGGCGGTGACCGGGTCCGCGCCGTGGTGTCCGGGCGGGCGCAGGAGCTCGCCCCCGTCGTCGTACCCCGGGTGAGCCAGACGGTCGAAGGGCCGGTCGAAGAGTTCCAGGTGGACCAGTGAGCGGGCGCAGCGGCGCGCAGCGGGACGAGCGCGGCTCGATGGCCGTGGAGCTGGTCATCCTCACCCCGGTGCTGATGATGTTCGTGATGCTGATCGTCGCCTGCGGCCGCTACGTCGCCGTGCAGGGCGACATGCAGGCGACCGCTCGCGACGCCGTGCGTGCCGCCTCTCTGCAGCGGGACACCGCGTCGGCCCATGCCGCGGCCGGCCAGGTCATCGCGCAGTCGCTGGACCGGGACACGTCGTGCTCCGGGTTCACGCTCAACGGCTTCGTTGCGGGCGGCACCGCCCGCATCGACCTGAGCTGCTCGGTGTCCTACGCCGGGCTCGGCCTCATCGGCCTCCCCGGCAGCGTGGGCGTGAGCGCGGCCAGCAACGCCCCGATCGACGTCTACCGGAGGACCGGATGAGGCGGGCCGCCGTCAGGAGGGGCGACGAGAGCGGCACCGCGACCGCGTTCGTGGTCGGCTTCGCGATCGTGCTGCTCGCCTGCGCCGGTCTCGTCATCGACGGCGGCACCGCGCTCAACGCCCGAATGACGCTCGCCGACGACGTGGAGCAGGCCGCCCGGGCCGGCGCCCAGGAGATCGACATCGTCGCACTCCGCGCCAACGACGTGGTCCAGCTCGACCCGCGGGCGGCCGAGGGGCGCGCCCACGCCTACCTCGGCGGCCTCGGCTACACGGTCTCGACCGCCACGGCCTTCGGGGACCAGATCACCGTCGGCGCCCGCGACCAGGTGGCGCCCAAGCTGCTGAGCCTGGTCGGCGTCCCCCCGTTCGACATCTCCGCGTCCGCAACCGCGCAGGCGGTGACCGACCCCGTCCCCTGACGGATCGGTCAAGAAAGGAACAGTCGTGACCTCGACCCAGACCGACCCAGCGCGCGGACCCGAGAGGTTCAGCCGTGCGGCAGGTGGCCAGCCGGCCGAGCACACCGAGACCTCTGCCCTCAAGGCGCTCGGCGCCGGCGTCGCGCTCCTGGTGATGCTGGTCGGCGTCCCGGTCGGCCTGTGGCTGCTCACCGGCCCGCCGCCGTACCCCGACGGGATGCCCAGCCGCTCCGACCTCACCCAACCGGTCACGGTCGACACCGTGCTCGCGGTCTTGCGCGCCGTGGTGTGGCTGGCGTGGGCGCAGTTCGCGGTGTGCACGCTCATCGAGACGGTCAGCCTGGTGCGTGGCCGCGGGCTGCCCCGCCCGGTGCCGCTGTCCGGCCGCTCGCAGCACCTGGCCCGCGCGCTGGTCGGCACGTTGCTCGTCGGCGGCGTGCTCGCCGGCAGCACCGGCACGTCGGTGGCCGCGACCTTCTCGAGCCCCGCCCTGGCACCCGCGCCCGTGGCCGGGGCGGTACAGGCCGGCGCTGACGACCGGACGCGGGCCGAGGTCAGGGCCGACGACCGCACCGAGGACGTGACCGGCGCAAGCGCACGGGACGACCGCCGGGCGGTGCACGCGGGCGTGCCGGGCGACATGACCGACGTGATCGGCAAGAAGGTCTACGTGGTGCAGCCGCCCGACGGCTCCTACCACGACAACCTCTGGGACATCGCGGAGCGGCACCTCGACAACGGCCGTCGGTGGCAGGAGATCTTCGACCTCAACAAGGGCCGGCTGCAGCCCGACGGTGGGGAGCTCATGCTTGGCCGGCTGATCCAGCCCGGGTGGGTGCTGATCATGCCCGGCGACGCCACGGGACTCGACCGGGTCGATGCCGCTCCCGTGCGGACGGCCGAGACGACCCCCGCCCAGGTGCGGGGCGGCGCCGGTGACGAGCAGGCCGACTCGGCCGGCGACGTGGACACCGTCGAGTCCCGGCACGAGTCGACCCTGGCCCGCGACCTCACCGGCGGCGGGATCGTGGCGGCCGGACTGCTCGGCGCCCTGCTGGCCGAGCGCCGCCGTCGCCGCAGCGCCGCCCCCGACGACGACGCGCTCGAGGCGGAGGTGGCGCTGCTGGTCGGCGCAGACCAGGCGCGGGCCGACCGGCTGGACCGTGCGCTGCGGGGGCTCAGTGCCACCTGCCGCAACGAGCAGCGGGCGCTGCCTCCGGTGTTCGCGGTCTCGGTCGACGACGAGAACATCGACCTGCGGCTGGCCCCGGCTCGCACGGACGCCCCGGCCCCGTGGACCCCGGTCGACGACGGCCGGATCTGGCGCCTCTCCGCGGACGCCGAGGAGCCGGCCGAGCTCGGCCACGCGCCGTACCCGGGGCTCGTGTGTGTCGGTCGTGGGCTCGACGGCACCGACGTCCTGGTCGACCTCGAGTCGGTCGGCGGCGCCGTCGCCGTGACCGGTCACGACACCACCGCCCGCGAGGTCGTCTCGGCGCTGGCCGTGCAGCTCGCCACCGCTCCGTGGACCGACGAGCAGCGCGTCTTCGGGCACGGTCTCTCGGAGGTGCTCGCCGACCTGGCCGGTGACCGGCTGGTGCTGGTCGACGACCTCGGGCCGCTGCTCGAGCGTCTGGAGGCGAGCACTCCGCAGCGTGGCGGGCAGGAGGTGCTGACTGGACGGCTCGCCAGGCGACCCGGGGTCGTGCCTCAGTACGCCGTGCTCGGCGCACCGCCCGAGCCGGCGCTCGCCGATCGGCTGGCCGGCCTGACCGGCGCCGGTGCGCGCGGGTTCGGCGTCATCACCGCCGGCGAGTCGGCCGGCACCCGCTGGCGCCTCGAGGTGGACGAGAGCGGCACGATGACCGTCCCGCTGCTCGACCTGCAGGTGGAGGCAGTCCGGCTGACGGCCCGCTCGACCGCGCTGGTGGCCGCGCTGTTCGAACGGGCCCGCGAGGAGGCGCCGGTCGTCGTCGACGGCCGGGTCCGCGTCCCCGCGCCGACCCGGCCGGGCGACGACGGGCACTGGAGCGCGGCCGCGGTCCGCATCGGCGTGCTGGGCCGGATCGAGGCCCGGACCCCCGGTGACCTCGACCCCACCCGCGTCGACCTGGCTGTCGAGGTGGCGACGTTCCTGGGCCTGCAGTCCGCGCCCGTGCACCCGACGGTGCTCGCCGCGTCGGTGTGGCCGCGTGGGGTCACGCCCGAGGTGCGCAGGGCGACCGTGGAGCGGGTGCGCGAGTGGCTCGGCGACGACACCGAGGGCTCGCCGCTGCTCCGGTCCGACGAAAACGGTCGGCTGTCGCTGAGCCCCGACGTCGCGGTCGACTGGGCGGCGTTCTGCGAGCTCGCCCAGCGGTCGCGGCACGCGGTGTCGCGTGAGGAGCGGGAGCTGCTTCGCCGGGCGCTGCAGCTGGTCCGCGGGGAGCTGCTGGACGACCGGCCCGCCGGGCGCTACACCTGGCTGCCGCGCACCCGGCTCGAGTCCGTCGTCGCCGACCTGGTCGTCGACACCGCGCACCGGCTCGTCGAGCTCTGCGGCCAGGACCGGGACCCGGCCGGCGCCGCCGCCGCGGCGGAGGCCGGCCTGCGGGCCGCTCCCGGCTCGCAGCTGCTGTGGCGCGACCTGATCCGGGCCGAGCACGAGTCCGGCGGGCACGCCGCCGCGGCGGAGGCGGCAGGCCGGATGGCCGACGCGCTGACCCGGCGCAACGCCCACATCGAGGCGGAGACCGACGCGCTCGTCGACGAGCTGCTGCCCTCACGGGCGGTCGCCGGCGAGTAGGCGGCGACTCCCCCAGGGGAACGGTCGCTCCCCGTGGTGAGTTCACACCGGGAAGCGGGCGATTACCACGGGACCGTGGTAATTGGCCCACGCTCAGGGGAGCAGCAGCACGACCGTCTCGGCGACGCAGGCCGGCTTGTCCTGGCCCTCGATCTCGATGACGTGCTGGAGCTGCATCTGCTTGCCGGCCGGGATGTCCTCGACGGCGACGACCGTGACGTGGGTCCGCACCCGTGACCCGACCCGGACCGGGTTCGGGAAGCGCACCTTGTTGACGCCGTAGTTGAGCTTGGCGCCCGGGGTCTCGAGCGCGAACACCTGGCTGCCCAGGAACGGCACCAGCGACAGCGTGAGGTAGCCGTGCGCGATCGTGCCGCCGAACGGTCCCTCCTTGGCGCGCTGCACGTCGACGTGGATCCACTGGTGGTCGCCGGTCGCGTCCGCGAACGCGTCGACGCGGGCCTGGTCGATCTCGAGCCAGTCGCTGCTGCCCAGGGACTCGCCGACGGCGGCAGTGAGCTCGTCGAACGACGTGAAGGTGCGCATGGGTCCGGTCCTCCCGTGGTTGCGGGGTGCAAGGATGTGTCGCATGTCCGAACCTATCGGTGAGCAGATCAAGCGGGCCCCGAAGGTCCTGCTCCACGACCACCTCGACGGCGGGCTGCGGCCGCAGACGATCATCGACCTCGCACCGGAGGGCCATGTGCTCCCGGCCACCGAGGCCGAGACGCTGCGCACCTGGTTCGAGGACTCCGCCAACTCCGGGTCGCTGGAGCGCTACCTCGAGACATTCGACCACACCGTCGCGGTGATGCAGACGTCCGACAACCTGCGCCGGGTCGCGCGCGAGTGCGTCGAGGACCTGGCCGCCGACGGCGTGGTGTACGCCGAGGTGCGGTACGCCCCCGAGCAACACCTCGAGGGCGGGCTGGGCCTCACCGACGTGGTCGAGGCGGTGCGCGACGGGTTCGGCGAGGGGGAAGAGGCGGCGCGTCGGGCGGGCACGCCCATCGTCGTACGACAGCTGCTGACGGCGATGCGGCACCAGGCGCGCTCGCAGGAGATCGCCGAGCTGGTGGTCGCCTACCGCGACGAGGGCGTGGTCGGCTTCGACATCGCCGGCGCGGAGGCGGG
>NZ_DASSCL010000033.1:0-5360 GCF_035697785.1 Nocardioides sp. | reverse complement strand
CAAGCGCCGCGTCCGCCGCACGCTCGAGGACTTCATGAAGTCCATGGAGTCGGGCGAGACCCAGGAGCTGAACCTGATCCTGAAGGGCGACGTGTCCGGCTCGGTCGAGGCCCTCGAGGACTCGCTGGCCAAGATCGACGTGGGTGACGAGGTGTCGCTGCGCGTCATCGACCGCGGTGTCGGTGCGATCACCGAGACCAACGTCGACCTTGCCGCCGCCTCCGACGCGATCATCATCGGGTTCAACGTCCGCCCGCAGGGCAAGGCGACCGAGATGGCCGAGCGCGAGGGCGTGGAGATCCGCTACTACACGGTGATCTACCAGGCCATCGAGGAGATCGAGGCCGCCCTGAAGGGCATGCTGAAGCCGGAGTACGAGGAGCAGACGCTGGGCCAGGCGGAGATCCGCGCGATCTTCCGCAGCTCGAAGATCGGCAACATCGCCGGCTGCATGGTCACCAGTGGCGTGATCCGGCGCAACGCCAAGGTCCGCCTGATCCGCGACGGCTCCGTGGTCCAGGACAACCTGGATCTGGCCTCGCTGAAGCGCGAGAAGGACGACGCCGCCGAGGTCCGCGAGGGCTTCGAGTGCGGTCTCGTGCTCAAGGGCTTCAACGACATCAAGGAAGGCGATGTCGTGGAGGCCTTCGAGATGAAGGAGATTCCGCGGGCGTGACGCCCGTGTGGGGTGGTGGGGTCGGCTCCGGCCGGCTCCACCGCCCCCGCACCAACGCACCACCCACGGAAAGCAAGGCCAGTCATGAGCAACCCACGTGTCCGCAGGATCGCTGACCGGATCAAGGTGATCGTGGCGGAGATGCTCGAGAGGCGGGTCAAGGACCCGCGGCTCGGGTTCGTCACCGTCACCGACGTCCGGGTCTCGGGCGACACCCAGCAGGCGACGATCTTCTACACCGTGCTGGGGGAGGGCCCGGACCTCGACGGGACGGCGGCTGCCCTCGCGTCGGCCAAGGGGCTGATCCGGTCCGAGGTCGGCAAGCAGCTCGGGATGCGGCACGTGCCGACGCTGGACTTCATCCACGACGCGCTGCCGGAGAACGCCCGCCACATCGACGACCTGCTCGAGAAGGTGCGCGCGGCGGACGCGGCGGCAGCCGAGGCGGCCGCGCGCGCGAACTACGCCGGCGAGGCCGACCCCTACAAGAAGCCGCGCGAGGACGACCGGGACGACGAGGGCGAGTGAGCCCGCAGACGCGGGAGCATGCCCGGGACGGTGACCCGGTGAACGGACTGGTCGTCGTCGACAAGCCCGCCGGCATGACCTCCCACGACGTCGTCGCGCGGGTGCGCCGCCTCGCGGGCACCCGCAAGGTGGGCCACGCAGGCACGCTGGACCCGATGGCCACAGGCGTGCTCGTGCTCGGCGTCGGCCGCGCCACCCGGCTGCTCGGACACCTGCTGGTGACCGACAAGGCCTACGACGCCACTGTGCGGCTGGGGGAGTCGACGACCACCGACGACGCCGAGGGTGAGACCGTCGCGCGCACTCCCACGGACGCGGTGACCGAGGCCGACGTGCGCGCTGCCCTCGCGGCCATGGTCGGCGAGGTCGACCAGGTGCCGTCGGCCGTCTCGGCGATCAAGGTCGACGGCAAGCGGGCCTACGCCCGGGTGCGGTCGGGGGAGCAGGTGGAGCTCGCCGCACGGCGGGTGCGCATCGACGCGATCGAGGTGCACGCCGTGCGCGGCGACGACGTCGACATCTCGGTGTCCTGCTCCAGCGGCACCTACATCCGGGCGATCGCCCGCGACCTCGGCGATGCCCTCGGCGTCGGTGGCCACCTCGTCGCACTGCGGCGTACCGCGGTCGGCCCCTACCGCATCGAGGACGCACACACCCTCGAGAAGCTCGCTGACGACGTCGCCGTGCTCCCCATCGCCGAGGCGGCCCGCGCGGCCTTCCCCACGCTGGTGCTGGACGACGACCAGGCCACCGACGTGCGGTTCGGCCGCAAGCTCACCGTGCAGCTGCCCGCCGAGGGGCCGGTCGCGCTGCTCACCGGCGACGGCGAGTTCCTCGCGCTCTACGAGCAGTCCGGCGAGCAGGCGAGGGCCGTCGCGGTCTTCGTCTGACCGCCACCGCTAGCCTCGTCCCGTGCGCATCTGGCGATCCCTCGACGAGGTACCGGCCGACCTGGGCCGCACCGTGCTCGTGATCGGCAACTTCGACGGCGTCCACCTCGGCCACCAGCACGTCGTACGCCGGGCCAGGGAGCTCGCCGACCGCGACGGGCTGCGGGTCGTCGCGGTCACCTTCGACCCGCACCCGATGGCCGTGCTGCGTCCCGAGCACGCCCCGTCGATGCTCACCGGGATCGACCGCCGCTGCGTGCTGCTCGCCGAGGCCGGCGTCGACGACGTCTTCGTGATCCCCTTCTCCCGCGAGATCGCGAGCTGGTCGCCGCAGGAGTTCATCGACCGGGTGGTCTGCGACGGGCTGCACGCGGCCCACGTCGTGGTCGGGGCCAACTTCCGCTTCGGCGCGCGGGCCGCCGGCGACGTGGCCACGTTGCGCGACGCCGGCGAGAAGCAGGATTTCGAGGTCGACGGCATCGCCCTCGACGGCGGACCGCAGGTCTGGTCCTCCACCTACGTCCGCACCTGCCTGGCCGCGGGCGACGTGGACGGGGCCGCCGAGGCCCTGGGTCGGCCCTACTCCGTGGTCGGGCACGTGGCTCGCGGCGACCGGCGCGGCAAGGAGCTCGGCTACCCCACGGCCAACGTGCCGGTCGGCGACGTCGCGACCCCCGCCGACGGGGTGTACGCCGGCTGGCTGACTCTGCTCGACGAGCCCGGCAGCTACCCGATGCCCGCCGCGATCAGCGTCGGCACCAACCCCACCTTCGACGGCGAACGGGAGCGGCGCGTGGAGGCCTACGCCCTCGACCACACCGACCTCGACCTGTACGACGAGCCGGTGGAGATCTCCTTCGTGGCGCGGATCCGCGGGATGGAGAAGTTCGACGGCGTCGAGGAGCTGGTCGCGACGATGGCGCGCGACGTGGCCCGCACCCGAGAGCTGCTGGGCGTCTCGTGACGCACGGCGCACCCGCCGGGGGATCGAAGCAGAACGACCCGATCGCCTCGACCGAGACCTGGTTCGTCCGGCACGGCCTGCCCTACTTCGTGCCGGGCGAGCGCGCGGCCGCCCGCGACGCACTCACCCCGCGGCGCCTCGTGCCTCTCGGCATCGCGGTCGCCCTGGGGGCGGTCGCGGCCGCGGTCGTGCTCGCCTGGGCGGTGGGTGACCTCACCCTCGGGGCCGCCGGGCTGACCATCGTGGGCGTGCTCGCCGCGGCGTTCTACGCCGTCACCGCGCTGCGCGGCCGGCCGATCCTGGTGTGGGCAGTCAACCGCACGATGAGCAGCCTGCACCTGCTGCTGCCGATGGTGACCCGGGCGCTGCCGCTGCTGCTGATCTTCGTGACGTTCCTGTTCATCAACGCCGAGGTGTGGCAGGTCGCGGCCAACCTCGACGGCGGCGTGCTGTGGCTGACCGTGCTGATGTTCGCGGCGATGGCCGGCGTGTTCCTGTTCACGCGCCTCCCCGAGGAGCTCGAGGGCGCCGACTCCGCCGTCGACGCCGACCGGCTGCGCCGCGCGTGCCGTGCCACCCCGCTGGCCGACGAGGTCGAGCAGCTCATCCACGACGACCGCGTCGACGCGGAGGTCCAGGCCCACGCCCGCGTCGAGGGCTACGAGCGGTCCAACCTGCTGCTCGTGATGGTCGTGGTGCAGGCCGTGCAGGTGCTGGTGCTGGCCGTCTCGGTGTTCCTGTTCTTCATGGTCTTCGGCGCCGTGGTGATGAAGGACTCGGTGATGGAGTCCTGGATCGGTGAGGGCACCCACCACTTCTCGGCCGTGCCCAACGTCTCGGTCGAGCTGGTGCAGGTCTCGGTCTTCCTGGCCGCCTTCTCCGCGCTCTACTTCACCGTCGTCGTGGTCACCGACGAGACCTATCGCGACCAGTTCTTCACCCAGGTCAAGGCCGAGCTCGACCGTGCGGTCGGAGTGCGCGCGGCCTACCTGGTCCTGCGCGAGCGCAGCCTTCCCGCGCGTCCCGACGACGACGGCACACCGCCGACCGTGGTGATCGAGCCTCCGCAGGGGCCGGCCGGGTAGCGACCACTCAGGCCGGGGAGACCGCGACCGGGGTGCCGTTGAACGCGGCGTTGCCCGACACGTCGAGGCGCTGGGGGTCGGTGAGGTCGTTGATCGAGACGCCCGGGACCTTGGCCGCGTTGTCCATCCGGGCCCCGTCGACCTGGTGCCCGTAGCCGTGGGGGAGCGAGACGACGCCCGGCATCATCTCGTCGGTCCCGCGCACCTCCGTGACCACCTCGCCGACGCGGGAGGTGACGCGCACCCGGGCGCCGTCGGCCAGCCCGCGGCGGGCCAGGTCGTCGGGGTGCATCAGCAGCTGGTGCCGCGGCCGGCCGCGGGTGAGTCGCTCGCTGTTGTGCATCCAGGAGTTGTTGTCGCGCTGGTGGCGTCGGCCGATCAGCACCAGCTCGTCGTCGTGGACCGCTTCCATGGCCTCCCGCAGGCGGGGGAGGTCGGCCAGCACGAGGTCGGGGGCCAGGTGGATCCGCTTGTCGCGGGTCTGCAGGCGTCCCGGCATCGTGGGCCGCAGCGGGCCGAGGTCGACCCCGGCCGGGTTGGCGCGCAGTGCCCGCATCGTCGTACGCCGTCCGGCGAGCAGCAGCCCCGTGACGATCGTCCGGGGGCTCAAGCTGAGCCGGGCGCGCTCCCGCAGGGCCTTCGCGAGCGGCTTCCTCTTCTCCAGCCGCGCCGCCGTGCGGAGCGCGATCTCGCGGAAGATCTCCCAGTCCTCCATCGCACCCTCCGGCTTCTCGAGGACGGCGGGGGTGAACCGCGCGGTGTTGCGCACCGCCAGGGCGTGGAAGACCAGGTCGTACTGGTCGCGCTCCAACGCGGTGGTCGGTGGCAGGACCACGTCGGCGTGCCGGGTCGTCTCGTTGACGTAGAGGTCGACCGCCGCCATGAAGTCCAGCGAGTCCAGTGCCTCGCCGAGCGAGCGGCCGTCCGGGGTGGACAGCACCGGGTTGCCGGCCACCGTCAGCACCGCCCGCACCTGCCCCTCACCGGGGGTCTCGATCTCCTCGCGCAGGACGCTGACCGGGAGCTCCCCGTTGAGCTCGGGGATGCCGCTGACCCGGCTGCGCCACACGTCGCGATGGCCGGCACCGACGATGCGCTTGCCGACGATGTCGACCGCCGGCTCGGTGAACAGCACCCCGCCCTCGCGGTCGAAGTTGCCACTGAGGATGTTCAGGCACTGGATCGCCCACTGGCACACGGTGCCGAAGCCCTGGGTG
>NZ_DASSCL010000032.1:0-10842 GCF_035697785.1 Nocardioides sp. | reverse complement strand
CGCCGAGCGCGCGCTGTTCGCCGGCAGCTTCGACGCGAGTGTCGTGGCGAGCGGTTTCGCCGCCGCCGGGCTCGTCTGCCTGTTCGGGCTCTGGGTCGGCACCCGGTCGATGCGCGCCGCCGACTGAGGGCGAGGCCGGGGCCGGGGCGGGGGCCAATTACCACGGTCCCGTGGTGAACTGCCGCTTCCCGTGGGGAACTCCCTGGGGGATGCGGTGGATTACCACGGGACCGTGGTAATCCACCGCCGTCCCGCCCTGCTGGTCCGGGTACCCCTGCCCCAGCGCGATCGTCGGCCGATCCGCCACGCGGGTCAGTCGTGCGGACCGCGATCCGCTCGCCTCCGGCGCTCAGGACAGGCTTGTCGGACATCCCCGACCAACGATCGGGTGTGACCAGGGTGACGTGGAGGTGAGCCGGGTCACGGGTCTAGTGTCGGGTCCGGACACTAGCGCCACCTCCGACGAGAAGGACGGGTAATCCCTGTGGACCTGATGGAGTACCAGGCGAAGGAGCTCTTCGCGAAGCACGACGTACCGGTGACGCTCGGCATCGTGGCGAACACGCCCTCCGAGGCGCGCGCGGCAGCCGAGGAGCTCGGCACCGTCGTGGTCAAGGCACAGGTCAAGGCGGGCGGCCGCGGCAAGGCCGGCGGCGTCAAGCTGGCCCGCACACCCGACGAGGCGGAGCAGCACGCCAAGGCCATCCTCGGGATGGAGATCAAGGGGCTCACCGTCAACCGGGTGCTGATCGCGCCGGCGGCCAGTATCGACGAGGAGTACTACTTCTCCTTCCTGCTCGATCGCGCGCAGCGGCAGTACCTCTGCATCGCCAGCGTTGAGGGCGGCGTCGAGATCGAGGAGGTCGCCAAGACCAACCCGGAGGCGGTCCGCAAGATCGCCATCGACCCGGGCTCCGGGGTCGACGAGGAGAAGGCCCGCGCGATCGTCGCCGAGGCTAAGTTCCCCGAGGCGCTCACCGACCAGGCCGTCCAGATGGTGCTCGCACTGTGGAAGGTCTTCGTCGAGGAGGACGCGACCCTGGTCGAGGTCAACCCGCTGGCCCGGCTCGCCGGTGACAAGCTCGAGGCGCTCGACGGCAAGGTGTCGCTCGACGAGAACGCGGAGTTCCGCCACGAGGACCACGCGACGTTCGTGATCCGCGAGGAGGAGGACCAGCTCGAGGCGCAGGCCAAGGACAAGGGCCTCAACTACGTCAAGCTCGACGGCGAGGTCGGCATCATCGGCAACGGCGCGGGTCTGGTCATGTCGACCCTCGACGTGGTGGCGTACGCCGGGGAGAAGCACGGGGGCGTCAAACCCGCCAACTTCCTCGACATCGGCGGCGGCGCCAACGCCCAGGTGATGGCTGACGGCCTGCACGTGATCCTCGGCGACCAGCAGGTCAAGAGCGTGTTCGTGAACGTCTTCGGCGGCATCACCGCTTGCGACGAGGTGGCCAACGGCATCGTCGGCGCCCTGGACATCCTCGGCGACGAGGCCACGAAGCCACTGGTGGTGCGGCTCGACGGCAACAACGTCGAGGAGGGTCGCCGGATCCTCGACCACGCCAACCACCCGCTCGTGACCATGGTCGACACCATGGACGGCGCGGCCGACAAGGCCGCCGAGCTCGCCAACGCCTGAGAACGAGACTGGAGACAGAACAGCATGTCGATCTACCTCAACAAGGACTCCAAGATCATCGTCCAGGGCATGACCGGTGGCATGGGCTCCAAGCACACCACGCTCATGGTCGAGGCCGGCTCCAACATCGTCGGCGGCGTCAACGCACGCAAGGCCGGCACCAGCGTCGAGCTGGGCGGCAAGGACCTGCCCGTCTTCGGCACGGTCAAGGAGGCGATGGCCGAGACCGGCGCCGACGTGTCGGTCGTGTTCGTTCCCCCGGCGTTCACCAAGGACGCCTGCGTGGAGGCCATCGACGCGGGCATCGGCCTGCTGGTCGTGATCACCGAGGGCGTGCCGGTGCAGGACACCGCGGAGGTGTGGGCGTACCTCGACGGCAAGTCCACCCGGATGATCGGCCCGAACTGCCCGGGCATCATCACCCCCGGCGAGTCGCTGGCCGGCATCACCCCGGCGACGATCGCCGGCAAGGGCCCGGTCGGGCTGGTCTCGAAGTCCGGCACGCTGACCTACCAGATGATGTACGAGCTGCGTGACCACGGCTTCTCCACGGCCATCGGCATCGGCGGCGACCCGGTCATCGGCACGACGCACATCGACGCGCTCGAGGCGTTCGAGGCCGACCCCGATACCAAGGCGATCGTGATGATCGGCGAGATCGGTGGCGACGCCGAGGAGCGCGCGGCGGCGTACATCAAGGACCACGTCACCAAGCCGGTCGTCGGGTACGTCGCGGGCTTCACCGCGCCCGAGGGCAAGACGATGGGTCACGCGGGCGCCATCGTCTCGGGCTCCTCCGGCACCGCGCAGGCGAAGAAGGAGGCCCTCGAGGCCGTCGGCGTGAAGGTCGGCAAGACGCCGTCCGAGACCGCCCAGCTGATGCGGGACCTGCTGCAGAACCTCTGACGCCAAACGCAAGCGTCGCGCGACGGCCCCTGGAGCGTGTTCCGGGGGCCGTTCGGCGTGCCGGGCGCGGTGGAAAATTCACTGGGTCCCCAGTGAATTGGCCCCTTCCCGTGGCGAACTCACCGCGGGAAGGGTCAGTTCGCCGCGGGAAGCATCGGGCGGCTCCCCAGCTGTCAGGTGACGACGTTGCGGACGGCGTACGACGGGTGCAGGTGCTCGTCCGCGGCCATCACGGCCACCAGCCGGTCGACGGCGTCCCAGACGTCGACGTGGGTGACGTACAACGGGGCGAAACCGAACCGGGCCACGTCGGGGGTGCGGAAGTCGCCAACCACGCCGCGGGCGATGAGCGCCTGCACCACGCCGTACGCGTCGGGGTGCGCGAGTGATACCTGGCTGCCGCGCACCGCGCTGTCGCGCGGGGTGATGATCTTGAACGTGTCGCCGAGCCGTGCGTCGACCAGGGCGATGAAGTAGTCGGTCAGCGACACGCTCACCTGTCGCAGCGCAGTCATGTCGACGTCGCCGAACACGTCGAGCGCGGCGTCGAGCGCCGACAGGGCGAGCACCGGCGGGGTGCCGGAGGCCATCCGCCGGATTCCATCGGCCGGCCGGTGGTCGCGCTCCATCTCGAACGGGTGCGCGTGCCCCATCCAGCCGGTGATCGGCTGGGCGAGGTCGTCGTGGTGCCGGGCCGCGACGTACGCGAAGGCGGGGGAGCCCGGGCCACCGTTGAGGTACTTGTAGGTGCAGCCGACGGCGAAGTCGGCGTCCACCGCGACCAGGTCGACCGGCACCGCGCCGGCGGAGTGGCACAGGTCCCACTCCACCACGGCGCCGACCTCGTGGGTCGCCGCGGTGAGGGCTGCCATGTCGTAGAGAGCACCGCTGCGGAAGTCCACGTGCGTGAGGGCCAGCAGCGCCACGTCGTGGTCGAGGGCGGCCGCGGGGTCGGCCGGGTCGCACCACCGCACCTCGAGGCCGAGCAGGTCGGCCACGCCGGCGGCGACGTACCCGTCGGTGGGAAACGTGGTGGGCTCGATGACGATCACGCGGCGGTCGGGCCGCATCCGGGCGGCGGCGACCATCATCTTGAACAGCAGCACGGTCGTGGAGTCACCGACGTGGACGTCCCCGGGGGGTGCACCGATGAGTGGGGCGATCTTGGCACTGACCCGGGCCGGCAGGTGGATCCAGTCGGCGTCGTTCCAGGATGAGATGAGGCCCCGTCCCCACTGCTCGCCGGTGACGCGGGCGAGGTGCGGCGCCACGGACCGGGGAAGGGCGCCCAGCGAGTTCCCGTCGAGGTAGACCAGCCCCTCGGGCAGGTCGAAGAGGTCGTGATGGCCGCGCAGCGGGTTGCCGGTGTCGAGGGACTCCGCACCGGCGCGGGACAGGTCGAGGGAGCTCACCCGGCCACCCTAGGGTCTGCCGGCCCCGGGGGTGGTCAGGCGTCGAGCTCGCGCAGCCGGTCACCGGCGCGTTGCACCAGCGCGTCGAACCGGGGGCCGGCGATGTCGTCCTTGGGGGCGGACACGAACGTCAGCTGTGAGACGGTCCTGCCGATGCGCACGAAGCCGACCCGGAAGCGGACCGCCTCGCGCTCGGAGATCTCGGTGCGCAGGGTCCACGCCGACCAGTCGACCCCCCGCTTCGGGTTGCGCACGGTGCGCGCGCTCGTCACGTTCGTAGCCAGGTCGCGGTCCTCGCAGCTGGCGACGCGGGAGCGGACCTCGTCGAGGAACCTGCGGGCCGCCTTCTGGGTGCGGAACCGCCCGTAGGTCTCGGACAGCCCGAAACGCGCCGGCAGCTTTGCCTCCGGGATCAGGAACGTGCGGCTGCGGGTCCGTTGCGCGCGGGCCTTGGCGAAGTTGGCCCGGTCGCACGTCGTCATCGAGGGGTTCGGCCGACCGGACGAGGCGTCGGTGCCCACCCACGGCCTCTCGACGTTGCCCACTGGAGGCAGGTCGGCGACTGCCAGCAGTCCGCGCTCCTCCCCGGACGGCGGTGGCGGCACCATGCGGTACGTCGGACGCTTCGCGCAGCCCGTCGAGCCGCTGCGGGCGCACAGCATCGAGACCGAGTCGGCCAGGGACTGGGTGATCTGGCGGGCCGGGGGCGGCTTGGCGCCGACCGTCTTGCCGACCGTGGTGGTCGTGACGGCGCCGGTGCGCGCCACCGCGACCGAGTAGGTGGTGATCGGCTTCTCCCAGACCCGCAGGGTCAGCACACCGGCCTCGGCGCCGATGTTGTTGACCTGGTAGGCGTCGAGCAGCTGCAGCCGCGCGAGCCGACACCCGGCGTACCAGCCGAGCGTCGTGCGGTAGCCCTTCTTGGCCTGCGGGATGGACTCGGAGATCTCGACGGTCTGCACGGCGGTGCGCTTGACCTTGCCCTTGGCCTCGAACTCCCGGACCAGCGCCGCCAGCCCGTCGGGGTCGGCGTACCGGGCCTGCTGGCAGACGCTGTTGATGCCGTCGCCCGCGGTGTTGGCGTGGGTGGTCTCGACCTTCCACTCCTTGTCGAGCCCGAGCCGCCGGATCTGGTCCTCGTCGAGGAGGTTGTCGGCCGTCGGCAGGGTGTCGGCGGGGGAGGCGGTGTCCGTGACGGGCTGGGGACGCAGCATCCGCAGGCTGTCGTCGGGGGCGCTACGGCCCGGCTCGTACGCGACGGCGCCGGCGCCGATCGCGACGGTGACCGCGACCACGGTGGCGGCGACGGTGTTCAGCTGGCGACGCTTCCGGCCGGCCCTGCGCACGATGGAGCCGCGGGGCAGGGTGGCCTGGTCGAGAGCGTCGTCGAGCCGCAGCAGGAAGGCACGCAGCAGCGCCGGGTCGGTCTCGAGGTGAGCGGCGAGCGCGGTCGCGGCGGCCTGGTGGTGTCCGGCGGCCACGTCCTGGGTGATGCCGAGCTCGCGGGCGGCGCTGGCGGGCGAGAGCCGGGCGAGATCGACCAGCAGCAGCGTGCGGCGCTGGGTCGAGGTGAGCTTGGCGAGGCCGTCGAGGATCCGCCGGTGCTCGTCGGTGATCCCCTTGTTGCGGTGCCAGATGCGGCCGCGGTGCCGGCGTTGGGCCTGCTGCCAGGCCCGGACCCGGACCCAGGCCTCGCGGTCCTCGAGCGGGGCCACCTTGCGCCAGTGGTGCCACGCGGAGATATAGGCGTCCTTGACCGCACTCTGGGCCGCGGCCAGGTCGCCGGTCAGCGCGAAGGCCTGGAGGAGGAGGGTTCGGCGGGTCGACTGGTAGAAGGAGTCGAAGCTCTCCTCCCGCAGCATGCGTCTGCCTCCTGGTCCACCCCGTGCCGAATCGTCCCCGAAGCACTCAACGATAGGGGCTCCCCGAACTGCACCGTGAATCCGCGTGGTCCCCGTCACGTCCCCGTCGGCCGCCCGGCGTGGGTCCACCGAACGCCCGCCCGGCTCCACGACACTGGACGCGATGACCAGCCTGCTCACGCCGCCGTCGAGGACGACCGCGCCGACCGCTGCCGGCAGGCCGCTCGCGCGGCCGCTGTGGCTGAGCGCGGCGTTCGCCGGTGCGGTCGCGGCCGGGTCGGTGCTGCTCGCGTGCATGGCCGTCGGACTGGCGGGTTGGTTCGCGGCGGACGCCGGCGGCCACGGCGACACCCGGGACGCGATCCGGATCGGCGCGGACGCCTGGCTGGTCGCGCACGGTTCCGGCCTCACCCTGGCGGGGGCGACGATCTCGGTCGTCCCGCTCGGCCTCACCGCGCTCTGCGGCTACGTGGCGCTCCGGCTCGGGGGGTGGGCCCGGGCCACCTCCGCGGACGAGGACGGGGCCGCGGTCGCGCTGGCGGCCGTCGTCCTGGCCGGCGTGTACGGCGTCGTGGCGGTCGTCACCGCGGTGCTCGCGACGCTGCCGACCGCGCAGCCGGGACTCGTCCAGTCCTTCGCCGGGGCCTTCCTGCTCGCCCTGGTCGGCGGCGGCGCCGGCCTGGTCCGCGGTGAGGCGGGGGTTCTGGCGGGGCGGCTTCCGGAGACTGCCGTCGCGGTCCTGCGAGGCGCCGCCGGCATCGCGGTTGCCGTGCTCGCCGCGGGTGCGGTCCTGGTCACCGTCGCGCTGGTGCTCGACATCGGCACCGGCGCCAACGTGCTGTCCCGCCTGCACGCCGACGGGCCTGGCAGCGCGCTCTACACGCTCGTGGTGGCGGCGTTCGCGCCGAACGCCGCGCTCATGGGCGGCGCCTACCTGCTCGGGCCCGGCTTCGCCGTCGGCACCGGCACCGTCGTGTCCCCGTCGGTGGTGGCGCTCGGCCCGCTGCCGGCCTTCCCGCTGCTCGCCGCACTGCCGTCGCCCGGCCCCGGCGCTGCGTGGGCTCCGGCACTTATCGGTGTACCGGTGCTCGCGGCGCTGCTGGCCGGCGCACTCACCGTCCGCCGCCACCCCACCCGCGACTGGGGGTCGGGTGCGCTGCGCGGCCTCGGCGCCGGCGTGCTGGGCGGAGTCCTGGTCGCGGTCCTCGTCCACCTCGCGGGTGGCGCGGCGGGTCCGGGCCGGATGGCCGACGTCGGCGCCCCTTTCCCCGACATCCTGACCGCGGCCGTCGTCACCCTGGGCGGCGGGAGCCTGCTCGGCGGTGTGCTGATGACCTGGCGGTTGCGTCGTACGACGGACGTGGTGCCCGGCGACGAGCAGGACCCGGCCACCGAGGACACCATCCGGCTCTGACCATCGGGGACCTGGGGCCTCTCGCTACCCTGTGGCCGTGCCCGACACCCCTGCCCCCTCCGAGGGGCGCCGCCCGGCGCGGCTGGTCGTGCTCGTGTCCGGCACGGGAAGCAACCTGCAGGCGCTGCTCGACGCGTCGGCAGACCCGGCGTACGGCGCCGTGGTGGTGGCGGTGGGGGCCGACCGGAGCGGGATCGAGGGCCTGGCCCGTGCCGAGCGCGCCGGCGTGCCCACGTTCGTGCACCGGGTCAAGGACTACGCCGATCGCGCGGAGTGGGACGCCGCGTTGACCGCGTCCTGCCGGGAGCACTCCCCGGACCTGGTGGTCTCGGCCGGCTTCATGAAGCTCGCCGGGGCGCCGTTCCTCGCCGAGTACGCCGGCCGCTACGTCAACACCCACCCGGCGCTGCTGCCGTCCTTCCCGGGCATGCACGGGGCTGCCGACGCCCTTGCCTACGGGGTGAAGGTCACCGGCGCCACGCTGTTCGTGGTCGACGCCGGGGTGGACACCGGCCCGATCGTCGACCAGGTGGCCGTCCGGGTCGAGGACGACGACGACGTGGTGTCGCTGCACGAGCGGATCAAGGTCGCCGAGCGCACGATGCTCGTCGACAACGTGGGTCGGATGGCCCGCGAGGGTTTCACCATCTCCGACCGGAAGGTGCGGTTCGGAGACCTGTAACCTGAGGGCACACGACTGGCGCAGGTGGGCAACCACCAGGGAGTGCGAGGTCGAGAGCATCGAACGCCTGGGTGCCCTCGGAGATCGAAGTACACAACCGATCGACGAGGAGCTGCACATGTCCGACCGCCGCCCCGTGAAGCGCGCGCTCGTCTCCGTCTACGACAAGGCCGGGCTCGAGGATCTCGCCCGCGGCCTCCACGACGCGGGGGTCGTCCTCGTCTCGACCGGCTCCACCGCGGCCAGGATCGCCGACGCCGGCGTACCGGTCACCAAGGTGGAGGACCTCACCGAGTTCCCGGAGTGCCTCGACGGCCGCGTGAAGACGCTGCACCCGAGGGTGCACGCCGGCATCCTCGCCGACCTCCGGCTCGACACGCACCGCGAGCAGCTCGCCGAGCTCGGCATCGAGCCGTTCGACCTGGTGGTGTCGAACCTCTACCCGTTCACCGAGACGGTGATGTCCGGCGCCACCCCCGACGAGTGCGTCGAGCAGATCGACATCGGTGGGCCGTCGATGGTGCGGGCGGCCGCGAAGAACCATCCGAGCGTCGCGGTCGTCACCTCGCCCGACCGGTACGCCGACGCCCTCGAGGCGGTGCGAGCCGGTGGCTTCACGCTGGCCCAGCGGCAGCGGCTGGCCGCCGAGGCGTTCGTGCACACCGCGACGTACGACGTGCACGTCGCCTCGTGGATGGGCAACGTGCTGACCGACACGAGCGAGGGCTCGGGGTTCCCGGCCTGGATGGGCGCGACCTGGGAGAAGAAGGACGTGCTGCGCTACGGGGAGAACCCGCACCAGAGCGCCGCGATCTACACCAGCGGGTTCGTGCCCCAGCCGGGGCTCGCGCAGGCGGAGCGGCTGCACGGCAAGGAGATGTCCTACAACAACTACGTGGACGCCGACGCGGCCCGCCGTTCGGCGTACGACTTCAGCGAGCCCGCGGTCGCGATCATCAAGCACACGAACCCGTGCGGGATCGCCGTGGGTGCCGATGTCGCCGAGGCGCACCGCAAGGCGCACGCCTGCGACCCGGTGTCGGCGTTCGGCGGCGTGATCGCCACCAACGTCCCGGTGTCGGTCGCGATGGCCGAGCAGGTCGCCGAGGTGTTCACCGAGGTGATCGTGGCGCCCGGGTACGACGACGGTGCGGTCGAGTTGCTGGCCCGCAGGAAGAACCTCCGGATCCTGGTCTGTGCCCCGGCCCGCAACCGCGGCATCGAGACGCGCGGCATCTCGGGCGGCCTGCTCATCCAGGCGAGCGACGCGGTTGACGCCTCGGTCGAGGGCGGCGGCGACGACCCGGCCAAGTGGACGCTCGCGTCGGGTGAACCCGCGTCCGAGGACGTGCTGGCGGATCTCGGATTCGCCTGGCGGGCCTGCCGGTCGGTGAAGTCCAACGCGATCCTGCTCGCCTCCGGTGGCGCTTCGGTCGGTGTCGGGATGGGCCAGGTCAACAGGGTCGACTCGTGCCGGCTGGCGGTCTCCCGGGCGGGGGAGCGGGCCGCCGGGTCCGTTGCCGCCTCCGACGCGTTCTTCCCGTTCGCCGACGGCGCGCAGGTGCTCATCGACGCAGGGGTCTCGGCGATCGTCCAGCCCGGCGGGTCGAAGCGCGACGACGAGGTCGTCGCTGCGGCGCGGGCGGCCGGCGTGACCATGTATCTCACCGGAACCCGCCACTTCTTCCACTGAGCCGGATGAAAGGATCACCCGCGTGACGGCACAGATTCTCGACGGCACCGCGACCGCGAAGGCGATCAAGGGCGAGCTCCTCGAGCGCGTCGCCCGCCTGCGCGAGCGCGGCGTGGTGCCCGGGCTCGGCACGGTCCTGGTGGGTGACGACCCGGGCAGCCGCTGGTACGTCAACGGCAAGCACAAGGACTGCGCCGAGGTCGGCATCGAGTCGATCCGGGTGGACCTGCCCGAGACCGCCACCCAGGCCGAGGTCGAGGACGCCGTGGACCGGCTCAACGCCGATCCCGCATGCACCGGCTACATCGTGCAGCTCCCGTTGCCCAAGCAGATGGACGAGCACGCGGTGCTCGGCCGGATCGACCCGGCCAAGGACGCCGACGGGCTGCACCCGACCAACCTGGGTTGGCTGGTGCTCGGCAAGGCCGCGCCGCTGCCCTGCACGCCGTACGGCATCGTCGAGCTGCTGCGCCGTCACGACGTGCCGATCGCGGGCGCCGACGTCTGCGTGATCGGTCGTGGGGTCACGGTCGGTCGGCCGCTCGGGCTGCTGCTGACCCGGCGCAGCGAGAACGCGACCGTCACGCTGTGCCACACCGGCACCCGCGACCTCGCCGCGCACGTGCGCACCGCCGACATCGTCGTCGCGGCCGCCGGCGTGCCGGGGATCGTCACCGGCGACATGGTGAAGCCGGGTGCCGCCGTGCTCGACGTGGGGGTGTCCCGGGTCGAGGGCAAGCTGGCGGGCGACGTGGCGCCGGAGGTGTACGACGTCGCGGGCTGGGTGTCGCCGAACCCGGGCGGGGTCGGTCCGATGACCCGCGCGATGCTGCTCTCCAACATCGTCTCGGTGGCCGAGCAGTCGCTGACGACGGTCTGACCCGTTGTCCGCCCCCGTCCCCGACCCCACGTCACGCCGGCTGACGCAGACCGTCGGCGGGACCGTCTACATCGTCGTCGTCGCGATGACGTGTGTCGGGCTCGGCATCGTGGTGGCCGGGGCCTGGCGCACCGGGCTGGTGTGGATGGGGGTCGGGCTGCTGCTGGGGTCCCTGAGCCGGGCGGTGCTCAGCGAGCGCGCTGCCGGGATGCTGCGGGTGCGGCGGCGTTGGTCCGACGTACTCATGCTGACCGTCGCCGGGATCACGCTGATCGTGCTCGCGGTGATCGTGCCTGCGCAGCCGTTGTGACGTGTTGGGGGCGTCGGGGTGGGGGTGGATTACCACGG
>NZ_DASSCL010000031.1:0-15258 GCF_035697785.1 Nocardioides sp. | reverse complement strand
CAAGCGCCGCGTCCGCCGCACGCTCGAGGACTTCATGAAGTCCATGGAGTCGGGCGAGACCCAGGAGCTGAACCTGATCCTGAAGGGCGACGTGTCCGGCTCGGTCGAGGCCCTCGAGGACTCGCTGGCCAAGATCGACGTCGGCGACGAGGTCAGCCTGCGGGTCATCGACCGCGGTGTCGGTGCGATCACCGAGACCAACGTCGACCTGGCCGCGGCCTCCGACGCCATCATCATCGGCTTCAACGTCCGGCCCCAGGGCAAGGCGACGGAGATGGCCGACAAGGAGGGCGTCGAGATCCGCTACTACTCGGTCATCTACCAGGCGATCGAGGAGATCGAGGCGGCCCTCAAGGGGATGCTCAAGCCCGAGTACGAAGAGGTCTCGCTCGGCCAGGCCGAGATCCGCGAGATCTTCCGCTCGTCGAAGATCGGCAACATCGCCGGCTGCATGGTCACCAGCGGGGTCATCCGCCGCAACGCGAAGGTGCGGCTCATCCGCGACGGCGCCGTCGTCGTGGAGAGCGCCGACCTGTCCTCGCTGCGACGGGAGAAGGACGACGCCGCCGAGGTCCGCGAGGGCTTCGAGTGTGGTCTGGTCATCAAGGGCTACAACGACATCAAGCAGGGCGACGTCGTCGAGGCCTTCGAGATGCGTGAGATCCCGCGCTCGTAGCGAGCCCCTGGGCGAGCTAGAGCGAGGTTGGTGAGGGGTCCGTTGCGCGGAGCGAAGCGATCGTGCAACTGACCTCTCACCAACCCCCGGCAGGGAGGGTCCTGACTGCCGGACGGATGCCCAGCTGCGAGAGGTGAGCATGGACACCGACCCGACCACCACACGCAACCACCGCCATATCGTTGAGGAGCAGTCCCCATGAGCAGCCCACGGGTGCGCAAGGTCGCGGACCGGATCCAGGTGATCGTCGCGGAGATGCTCGAGCGCCGGATCAAGGACCCACGCCTCGGGTTCGTGACGGTGACCGACGTCCGCGTCACCGGGGACACCCAGAACGCCTCCATCTTCTACACCGTGTTCGGTGAGGAGGAGCAGGTCGCCGGCACCGCGGCCGCGCTGGAGTCGGCCAAGGGGCTGATGCGCAGCGAGGTGGCCAAGCAGCTCGGCATGCGGCACGCGCCCTCGCTGGAGTTCATCCACGACGCGCTGCCCGAGAACGCCCGGCACCTCGACGACCTGCTCGCGAAGGCCCGGGAGTCCGACGCGGCGGTGGCGGCCGCGGCCGCCGGGGCGACGTACGCCGGCGAGTCCGACCCCTACCGCAAGCCGCACGAGGACGACGAGCTCGAGGACGAGCCGGACGACGAGTCCGACTCGGTGTGACCGGCATCGCCGACGCCGGCCTCCTCGTGGTCGACAAGGCCCCGGGCATGACGTCCCACGACGTGGTCGCCAAGGTGCGCCGCCTGGTCGGCACGCGCAAGGTCGGACACGCCGGCACGCTCGACCCGATGGCCACGGGCGTGCTGCTGCTCGGGCTGAACAAGGCCACCCGGCTGCTCGGGCACCTGATGCTCACCGAGAAGGCCTACGACGCCACCGTCCGGCTCGGCGCCGGGTCGAGCACGGACGACGCGGAGGGTGAGCTCGGCGAGTCGTTGTCGACCGAGCACCTCACCGAGGACGACGTGCGCTCCGCGGCCGGCGGTTTCGTCGGCGTCCTGCAGCAGGTGCCGTCCGCGGTGTCCGCGATCAAGGTTGACGGGCGCCGCGCCTACCAGCGTGTGCGCGACGGGGAGGACGTCCGGCTCGCCGCCCGCGAGGTCACCATCCACGAGCTGCTGGTGACCGACGTCCGACGCGACGGCGGCTGGCTCGACGTCGACCTCTCGGTCCGCTGCAGCGCCGGCACCTACGTCCGGGCCATCGCCCGGGACCTCGGCGGGGCCCTCGGCGTCGGCGGGCACCTCACCGCGCTGCGTCGTACGGCGGTGGGGCCGTTCACGCTCGGCGACGCCCACACCCTCGACGAGCTCGCGGAGGAGCTGTCGATGATGGACATCTCCGACGTGGCCCGGCGCTGCTTCCCGACCTTCCAGCTCGACGCCGACGGTGCCCGCGACGTCGGCTTCGGCCGGGCCCTGCCCGTGCAGCTGGGCCACACCGGCGGGCCGGTCGCCGTGTTCGCGCCGGAGGGCACTTTCCTGGCGTTGTACCGGCAGGACGGGGACGTCGCGGCACCGGTCGCGGTGTTCACGGGCTGACCCGAGGCGTGTGGGAGGCTTCTCCGCGTGACTGACCTGTGGCGCTCGCTCGACGACGTCCCGGCCGACCTGGGCCGCACCGTCGTCACGATCGGCAACTTCGACGGAGTCCACCTGGGCCACCAGCACGTCATCGCGCGGGCCGGCGAGGTGGCCGACGAGCTCGGCGGGCTGGACGTGGTCGCGGTGACCTTCGACCCGCACCCCATCGCCGTGCTCCGGCCCGAGCACGCACCGCCCACGCTGACCACGATCGCCTCCCGGGCGACGCTGCTGCGCGAGGCCGGGGTGGACGACGTGCTCGTCGTGCCGTTCTCCCGCGAGGTGGCGGCCTGGTCGCCGGAGCGGTTCGTGCGGGAGATCATCGTCGACGGTCTGCACGCGAAGGCAGTCGTGGTCGGTGCCAACTTCCGGTTCGGCAACCGGGCCTCGGGCGACCTGTCCACGCTGACCACGCTCGGCGCCGAGCTCGACTTCACCGCCGAGGGCATCCCGCTCGACGGCGGCCCGCAGGTGTGGTCCTCGACGTACGTACGCAACTGCCTGGCCGCCGGCGACGTCGAGGGCGCTGCGGAGGCGCTCGGCCGCCCCTTCACCGTCCGCGGCGTCGTGGTCGAGGGCGACAAGCGCGGCCGCGAGCTCGGATTCCCCACCGCGAACGTGCCCGCCCTCGGCGTCGCCGCTCCCACCGACGGCGTCTACGCCGGGGAGCTGCGCCGCCTCGACACCGGCGAGATCTTCCCGGCGGCGATCAGCGTCGGCACCAACCCGACGTTCGCCGGCGAGCGCGAGCGCCGGGTCGAGTCCTACGTGCTCGACCGTGACGACCTCGAGCTCTACGGAGTCGAGGTCGAGGTCTCCTTCCTCGGCCGGATCCGGGGGATGCGGCGGTTCGACAGCATCGAGGCGCTGGTGGCCACGATGCACGACGACGTCCGACGCACCCGCGACCTGCTCGCCTCCGCATGAGCGAGCACGCGGCCGCGCCGACGGACAAGGCGGAGGCGCTGCGGGCCACCGAGCGGTGGTTCGTGCAGCACGGGCTGCCGTACTTCGTCCCGGAGGAGCGAGACGCCGCCCGGTCGGCGCTGCACTCCCGGCGCACGCTGTTCATGCTCGTGCTGACGGTGCTGGTCGGGCTGGTCGGGGGGATCCTCCTGGCCCGGCTGTTCGAGGACGTCGCGGCGGCACCGACCACGGTCATGGTCATCGTCGGCCTGACGGCAGTCGCGTACGCCGCGACGGCCCTCCGGGCCAGGCCGATCGCCACCTGGGCCGTCGCCCGCACGATGCGCAGCCTCCCGCAGCTGCTGCCGATGGCCACCCGGGCGCTGCCGCTGCTGCTGATCTTCGTGACGTTCCTGTTCATCAACGCCGAGGTGTGGGAGGTCTCCGCGCGGCTCGACGGTGCCGTGATGGTGCTGACCGTGCTTCTGTTCGCGACCGTCGCGGTCGGGTTCCTGCTGGTGCGGCTGCCCGACGAGCTCGAACAGGCCGACGACGTCTCCGACGAGAGGACGCTGGTCGAGTCCTGTCGCCGTACGCCGCTGGAGGACCGGGCGCGTGCCCTGCTCTCCGAGGACGGCCACGACGAGATCACCCGGCTGGCCAAGGTGCGCAGCTTCGAGAAGGCCAACCTGATCCTGGTGCTGATGATCGCCCAGGCGGTGCAGGTGATCCTGCTCGCGCTGGCGGTGTTCGTGTTCTTCCTGGTCTTCGGCTCGGTGATCATGACCGACAAGACGCAGCAGAACTGGACCACGCAGGACCAGATGACCGCGGTCGCCTGGCTGCCGAACATGTCGGTCGAGCTGCTGCAGGTCTCGGTCTTCCTGGCCGCGTTCTCGGGGCTCTACTTCACGGTGTACGCCGTGACCGACGAGGCCTACCGCGACCAGTTCTTCAGCGGCATCAAGCATGAGCTCGAACGCGCCGTCGGCGTCCGCGCCGTCTACCTCGCCCTGCGCAAACGCGCCTGAACAACGATTCGTCTGCGGACTCTGGGGTGATTTACACCGTCGAACCGCAGACGAATCGTTGTCGCCGTGGGTCAGGCGTCGAGGTCTTCCTCGACCATCGCGGCGATGGCGTCGACGGCACCCTCGTCGTCACCGCTCACCTCCACCGAGTCGCCCTTCTTCGCGCCGAGCGTCATGATCAGCAGGGCCGAGCTGGAGTCGACGGGCTGGCCGCCGGGCACCCCGATCGTGACGGTGCTGCCGAGCGACCCGGCCTTCTCGGCGATGAGGGCCGCGGGGCGGGCGTGCAGGCCGACGGCGGAGCCGACGGACACGGTCTTGGTGGGCATTGGTTCTCCTTCGATGGGGTTGGTCAGGCCGGCAGGGCGACATCGTCGAGCTGTTCGATCTCATCCTTGCTCTCGGTGAACTGTTTCAGGGCGATGACCGAGGCTGCCGCGACGAGTACGCCGGCAGCGAGGGACAGGAGGAACCACAGCACGTTGCCCACCGCGAAGAGGACGAAGATTCCGCCGTGCGGGGCCCGCAGGGTGACGTCCATGGCCATCGCCAGTCCTCCGGTCACCGCGCTGCCGGCCATGATCGAGGGGATCACGCGCAGCGGGTCGGCCGCTGCGAACGGGATCGCGCCTTCGGTGATGAAGGACGCGCCCAGCAGCCAGGCGGCCTTGCCGTTCTCGCGCTCGGCCTCGGTGAAGAGCTGTGGGCGGACGACAGTCGCCAACGCGAGCGCGATCGGCGGCACCATCCCGGCGAGCATCACCGCAGCCATGATGAGCAGCTGCGGGGCGGCTCCGGTCGCGGTGGCCGCGGCCGCGAGGCCGGTGGTCGCGAACAGGTAGGCGGTCTTGTTCAGCGGGCCGCCCATGTCGAAGGCCATCATCAGGCCGAGCACCACGCCGAGCAGCACGCCCGCGCCACCCTCGGCCATGCTGGTGAGACCGTCGTTGAGGGCGTCCATGAGCGCGCCGAGGGGCTTGCCGAGGACGACCACCATGACGATCCCGGCGACCAGGGTGGTGAGCAACGGGATCACCAGCACGGGCATGAGTCCCCGCAGCCACGACGGGACCTGCCGCACTGCGATCCAGTGGGCGATGACTCCGGCCAGGACTCCGCCGATGATGCCACCGAGGAAGCCGGTCTGCGGGGTGCCGAAGCCGCCGAGGTCGATGGCGATCGCGCCCATGATGAACCCGGGGGCGATGCCGGGGCGGTCGGCGATGGCGTAGGCGATGTAGCCGGCCAGCGCCGGCACGAGGAACTTGAAGGCCGTCGATCCGAGCACGAAGCAGATCGACCCGAGGTAGGCGAAGAACGACGAGTCGAACAGAGCGTGGTCCAGCTCGTTGGCGGAGACGCTCGGTAGGTCGAAGATCGTGTTGTTCGTGGCAATCTCGCCCGCAGGGCCGACGATCTCGTAGCCGCCGAACAGGAAGGACAGCGCGATCAGCAGGCCGCCTGCGGCGACGAACGGGATCATGTAGGACACGCCGGTCATGAGCACCCGGCGGATGCGCAGACCCCACGACTCGGTGCCCGTGGTGGTGCCGCTGTCGGCGTCGGCGCCGTCGCCCTCCACGCGCGGCGCGTCGGGGTCGTCGGCGTAGCGGAGCGCCTCGGCGATCATCGCGTCGCCGTCGTCGATGGCCCGCTTCACGCCGGAGACGACGACCGGCAGGCCGGCGAACCGGCCGCGGTCGCGGACCCCGACGTCGGCGGCGAAGATGGCGGCCGACGCGTTGGCGAGGGTGTCGCGGGCCAGCGGGTGGGAGCCCGCCGAGCCCTGGGTCTCGATGTGGATGTCGACCCCGGCCCGCTCTGCGGCCGCCTCGAGCGCCTCAGCGGCCATGTAGGTGTGGGCGATGCCGGTGGGGCAGGCGGTCACCGCGACGATGCTGCGGCGTTCCCGGGTCGCCGGACCCGGGGCGGCGGCCGCGGCGGGCGCGGCCCCGGCGGGCGCGGCGGCGGGCTCGGGCAGCCGGACCACCGAGTCGACCAGCGCGACGACCTCGGCCGGCGTCTCGGCCTGGCGCAGCCCGTCGGTGAAGTCCGGACGCACGAGCGCCCGGGCCAGCTGGGTCAGCACCTCGAGGTGGGTGGCGTCGCCGCCCGCGGGCGCCGCGATCAGGAAGGCCAGGTCGGCCGGGCCGTCCTTGGCGCCGAAGTCGGTGCCGGGTTCGAGGCGGGCGAAGGCCAGGGTGGGTACGTCGACGTGCTCGGTGCGGCAGTGCGGGATGGCGATGCCGCCGGGGAGGCCGGTGGCGGAGGTCGCCTCGCGGGCGAGTGCGTCCTCGGTGAGGCCGCCCGGCGAGCCGGTGCGTCCGGCCTGTGCGACGAGGTCGGCGAGACCGCGGATCACCGCGGTCTTGTCGTCCCCCAGGGAGACGTCCAGGCGGACGAGCTCCTCGGTGATGATCGAGCCTGAGCTGGTCATGAAGTTCCTCGGTCGTGAAGGGGGATGGGCAGCTCGGCCACGTCGACGAGCTCTGGGTGGATCGACTCCGGTGTCGGAATCGTGGTGCCGGGTAGTGCTGCTGCGGCGCTGCCGTAGGCGACGGCGAGCCGCAGTCGTTCGGCGGGCTCGGCGTCGCGGAGCGCGCCGAGCAGGAAGCCGAACAGGCTGGAGTCGCCCGCGCCCACCGTGCTCACCACGGTGGTCGGGGGCGGGGTGGCGTGCCACGCGCCGGCGCCGGTGACGAGCACGGCGCCCGAACCGCCCAGGGTCGCGAGCACGGAGGTGACGCCGCGGTCGACGAGGATCTGCGCCGCTGCCGCCGCCTTCGCCGGGTCGGCCTCGATGGCCTCGGGGTCGCCGCCCACGAGCGACGCCAGCTCCTCCGCGTTGGGCTTGAGCAGGTCCGGTGCCGCCTCGTCGAGATGGGCGAAGATCGCCTCGAGCGGGTCGTCGGAGGTGTCCACCGCGATGCCGACGTCGAGCCCGCGCAGGTCGGCCACCAGGGCGGCGTACCAGTCGGCGGGCGCGCCCGGTGGCAGCGAGCCGGCCAGCACCACCCACCGGGCCTGTGCCGCGCGCTGGTGGAGCGCGGTGCGGAGCCGGTCGAGGGTCGTGGGGCCGGCGGTCGCGCCCGGGGAGTTGATCTTCGTCGTGGTGCCGTCGGGCTCGGTGATCGTGACGTTCATCCGGACCGCGCCCGCGGGCGGCTCCGGGCGGCAGTCGATGCCGTCGCGGAGCAGCTCGAGCACGTAGGGGTCGTCGGAGGCGGCGGGCAGCACCGCGATCGTGGGTACGCCGGCGGCCACGGCGGCGCGCGAGATGTTCACGCCCTTGCCGGCCGACTGGGACGTGACGGCGGCGGCGCGCAGGACGGCGCCGCGCTCGAGCGTCGAGGTGAGCTCGATGGTGCGGTCGACGCTCGGGTTCGGGGTGAGGGTGACGATCATGCGACCACCACCTCGATGTCGT
Source organism: Nocardioides sp. (assembly GCF_035697785.1). Classification (GTDB taxonomy): domain Bacteria; phylum Actinomycetota; class Actinomycetes; order Propionibacteriales; family Nocardioidaceae; genus Nocardioides_B. Next base: position 7,632 of record NZ_DASSCL010000031.1, on the reverse strand, counting down.
GGGCCGCGAGAGTGGCCCGGTCGTCGGGGCTCAGGCCCTCGTCGGTGACCAGGACGTCGACCTGCTCGAGGTCGCCGAACCGGACGGTGCTCTCGTGGCCGATCTTCGAGGAGTCGGCCAGCACCACCACGCGCTGTGCGCTGCGCAGCATCGCGCTCTTCGCGGCCGCCTCGCTGGCATCGGGGGTGCTCAGGCCGTGGGCGACGCTCAGCCCGTTGGTGCCCACGAAGGCGACGTCGGTGCGCAGTCGCCGGATCGCCTCGACGGTCTCCTCGCCGACCGCGGCCTGGGTGGTGCGCCGGACCCGGCCGGGGAGCACGTGCAGGTCGACGTTGGGCCGGCCGGCCAGGCGGCCGGCGATCGGCACGGCGTTGGTGAAGATGGTGAACGTCGAGTCGATCGGGAGCAGGCCGGCCAGCCGGGCGGTCGTGGTGCCGGCGTCGAGCAGCACGCTGCCCCCGGTGGGCGGGAGAAAGTCGAGCGCGGCGACGGCCACGCGGTCCTTCTGGTCGCTCTGGGCGAGGTCGCGCTCGTTGACCGCGACCTCGAGGACGCTGAGCGAGGCGGCCGGGATGGCGCCGCCGTGCACCCGGCGTACGATCCCGGCACGCTCCAGCGTCGAGAGGTCGCGGCGTACGGTCTCCGTGGTCACCGTGAACCGGTCGGCCAGCTCGTTCACCGACAGGCGGCCGCGCTGCGTGAGCAGGTCGGCGATCGCTTGCTGGCGTTCCTCGGCGTACACGGCGGCTCCTTCGGGAATCTGTGTGTCTGTTGTTTTACGCCCGAATATGTTGACTGTCAAGCCGACAACGGGGTTTACTTTCCGCATGACGCAGCTCACACCCACCCCCACGGCCGATTCCGGAACCGGCGCCCCGCTCACCGGTACGCCGGTAGTTCCAGGTGTCGCGTTCGGTCCCGTGCTGGTCGCGCGCACCGACATCTCGCCCGATGCCGTCGCCGGCTACGAGGCGACCTCACACCAGAAGGACGAGGCCCTGGCGGCGTACGACGCGGCCGTCGCGACCGTGTCCGGCCGGCTGGCCGACCGGGCCGGGAACACCCAGGGATCGGCCGCCGAGGTGCTGACGGCCACCGCCGGACTGGCCCGCGACCCCGGGCTGCGGGCGGCGGTGGCCGGCCGCGTCGACGGCGGCGACAACCTGCTGGTCGCCCTGCGCGGGAGCGTGGACCAGTTCGCCGAGCTGTTCACCCAGATGGGAGGCCTGATGGCCGAGCGGGTCACCGACCTGCGCGACCTCGAGAAACGGCTCACCGCGGAGATCGTCGGCGAGCCCGAGCCCGGTGTACCCACACCCGACGTGCCGAGCGTGCTGGTCGCCGAGGACCTGGCGCCGGCCGACACGGCCGGCCTCGACGCCGAGCTGGTGCTCGCCCTGGTCACCGAGAGGGGCGGCCCGACCAGCCACACCGCGATCATCGCCCGGCAGCTCGGGATCCCGTGCGTGGTGGCCGTGCACGGCGCGATGACGCTGAGCAGTGGCACCTCCGTGCTCGTCGACGGCACGACCGGCGACGTGGAGATCGATCCCGACACCGACGAGGCCGCCCGCCGGGTGCAGGAGGCCCGTGACAAGCGCGCCGCCCTGGAGGCGTGGACCGGTCCGGCGCGCACCAGCGACGGCACCCGGGTCAAGGTGCTCGCCAACGTGGCCGACGGCGCTTCAGCAGCCAAGGCCGCCCAGGGTCCGGTCGAGGGCAGCGGCCTGTTCCGCACCGAGCTGTGCTTCCTCAACCGCAAGGACGAGCCGTCCGTCGAGGAGCAGGCGGACCTCTACGCGGCGGTGCTGTCGTCGTTCGGCGAGGACCGTTACGTGGTCGTCCGGACACTCGACGCCGGCTCGGACAAGCCGGTCGCCTTCGCCACCCTCGAGGGGGAGGAGAACCCCGCCCTCGGCGTACGCGGGCTGCGGCTGTCGTTCGGCAACCCGGGCCTGCTCGAGCGCCAGCTCGACGCGATCGCGCTGGCCGCCAAGCAGACCGGCACGACGCCCTGGGTGATGGCGCCGATGGTGGCGACCGTCGACGAGGCCCGGGAGTTCGCCGGACAGGTTCGTGACCGGGGGCTCAAGGCCGGCGTGATGGTCGAGGTGCCGAGCGCGGCCCTGCTGGCGCACCGGTTCCTCGAGGAGGTCGACTTCCTCTCGATCGGCACCAACGACCTGACCCAGTACACGATGGCGGCCGACCGGATGGCCTCCGACCTGGCGCACCTCACCGATCCCTGGCAGCCGGCCGTGCTCGCGTTGGTGGCGATCACCGCCGAGGCCGGCACCCAGGCGGGCAAGCCGGTCGGCGTGTGCGGAGAGGCGGCGGCCGACCCGTTGCTCGCCACCGCGCTGGTGGGCATGGGCATCACGTCGCTGTCGATGGCCGTCGCCGCGGTCAGGGCGGTGGGTGCCCAGCTCGCCGAGGTCTCGATGGACACCTGCGAGGCGGCCGCCGAGGCCGCCCTCGCCGCGCGCGACCCCGCCGCCGCGCGGGCGGCGGTGCGCGACGTCCTCAGCCGGTGACGGTGACGGGGGTCCCGTTGAACGCGGCGTTGCCGCTGACGTCGAGACGCTCCGGGTCGGTGAGGTCGTTGATGGAGACGCCGGCGAGGTCGACCGCGCTGCGCATGCGTACGCCGGGGAGCCCGTGACCGTATCCGTGGGGCAGGCTGACCACGCCCGGCATCATCGTGTCGGACGCGGCGACCTCGACCAGGACGCTGCCGACCCGGCTCTTCACGGTGACCGTCGCGCCGTCCCCGATGCCCCGGTCGGCGAGGTCGTCGGGGTGCATGAGCAGCTGGTGACGTGGCCGGCCCCTGGTGAGGCGCTCGCTGTTGTGCATCCACGAGTTGCAGTCACGCTGGTGCCGCCGCCCGATCAGCAGCAGCTCGTCGGGCGCGGGAGCCCGGACCTGCTCGAGCCGGGCCAGGTCGGCGAGGACCAGCGGCTGGGCGAGGTCGATCCGCCGCTCCTTCGTCTGGAGCCGCCCGGGCAGGCACGGCTGCAGGGGGCCGAGGTCGATGCCGGCGCCCGCCTTCTTCAGCCGGCGGACGGACAGGCGTGACCGGTCGGTGCGCAGGAGCAGGTCGACCAGGCGGGTGGGGGAGAGCCGCATCCGTGCCTGCAGCGCCAGCCGGGCCTTGAGCGGTCGCTTCCGGTGCAGGCGTGCGGCGGTGCGCAGCGCGATCTCGCGGTAGATCTCCCAGTCGTGCATCGTCCCTTCGGGCTTCGGGAAGAGGGCCGGGGTGAACCGGGCCGTGTTGCGCACCGCGAGCAGGTGGAACACCAGGTCGTAGTGGTCGCGCTCGAGCGACGTGGTCGGCGGCAGGATCACGTCGGCGTGCCGGGTGGTCTCGTTGACGTAGATGTCGACGGCCGCGACGAAGTCGAGCTCGGCGATCGCATCGCCCAGCCGGCGGCCGTCGGGGGTGGACGAGACCGGGTTGCCCGCGACGGTCAGCAGCGCGCGCACCTGCCCGGCGCCCGGGGTGAGGATCTCGTCGGCGAGGGTGGCGACGGGCAGCTCCCCGGAGAACTCGGGCAGCCCGCGCACCCGGCTCCGCCACACGTCGTGGTGGCCGCGTCCGATGAACCGCCGGCCGACCGCGTCGATCGCGGGGCGCGTGAACATCACGCCGCCCGGACGGTCGAGGTTGCCGGTCAGGACGTTCAGGACCTGCACCGCCCACTGCGCGACGAGTCCGAACTCCTGCACCGAGACACCGATGCGCCCGTAGACCGCGGCACCGTCGGCCGTCGCGACGTCACGGGCGATCCGGCGTACGACGTCGGCGGGTACGCCGCTCATCGCCTCGGCCCGCTCGGGCGTGAACGGCGCTACCGCGGCCCGCACGGCCTCGACGCCGTCGACGTACGACGGCACGGTGGCGAGGTCCTCGTCGAGCACCACGTGCAGCAGGGCGAGCAGCGCGAACGCGTCGGAGCCCGGGCGCACGAAGTGGTGCTCGTCGGCGACCTTGGCGGTCTCGGTGCGACGCGGGTCGAGCACGACCATCCGCCCGCCGCGCGCCTTGAGGGCGCGGAGCCGCGCGGGGAAGTCGGGCACCGTCATCAGACTGCCGTTGGAGGCCATCGGGTTGCCGCCGAGGACGAGGAAGTACCGCGTGCGGTCGATGTCGGGAATCGGGAGCAGCAGCTGGTGGCCGTAGAGCAGGTGCGCCAGCAGCTGGTGGGGGAGCTGGTCGACGGAGGTGGCGCTGTACTTGTTGCGGGTGCGCAGTGTCTTCACCATCGCGGTGCCGTGGGTCATCGAGCCGAGGCTGTGCACGTTGGGGTTGCCGAGGTAGACCGCGAGGGCGTCGCGGCCGTGCTCGTTGACGGTGCGCGCGATTTTGTCGGCGACCAGGTCGAGCGCCTCGTCCCAGGAGATCTCCTGCCAGCGGTCGCCGTCGCCGGCGGTCGGGCCCGCCGGGACCCGGCGTACCGGCCTGCGCAGCCGGTCCGGGTCCTCGTGGATGTCCTGCAGCGCGATCGCCTTGGGACAGACGTGCCCGCGCGACAGCGGGTCGTCGGGGTTGCCGCGGACGTCGGTGATCCGGTCGCCGTCGAGGGTGATCACCAGGCCGCAGATCGCCTCGCACAGGTTGCACACGCCCAGCCGTCGCTCCATGGGTGCAGTCTCGCACCGGGGCCGTGCGGCGAGGATGGGTCACTCCCCGTGGCAATCTGGCCCTTCCCGTGGAGAGTTCACACCGGGAAGGGGTGGATTACCACGGGACCGTGGTAATTGGGTCCCCCGCCCCCCGCTCGATTGGGAGAACGGACACCCGCTGGGATAGCCTTGTGCGGTTGGCTGCTCCCCAGCAGGGTGGCAGTCCTTCAACCTGCCGTCAGAACGGCCGCGGACTGAGAGTGCCCGGGTGAACAGGCCCCGGCGCGCCGCGCAACGAGAACCGAAGGGAGCTGCGCGTGGCCACTGGTACCGACGCGGAGACCAAGAAGAAGATCATCGCCGAGTACGCAACCAAGGACGGCGACACCGGCTCGCCCGAGGTCCAGGTCGCGCTGCTCAGCCACCGGATCAGCCACCTGACCGAGCACCTCAAGGAGCACAAGCACGACCACCACAGTCGTCGTGGCCTGCTGCTCCTCGTCGGTCAGCGCCGTCGCCTTCTGAACTACATGCAGAAGGAAGACATCAACCGCTACCGCTCCATCGTCGAGCGGCTCGGTCTGCGCCGTTGAGGCTCGCGGAGCGGCATTCCCACCCGGGGGTGCCGCTCCTGCCACATCCGGGGGACCCTCGCTAGGGTCTGACCGGCACAACTGAACCACAGCGGAACCCCACAACTGAACACTGCACCACTCTCAAGTGGGAGCGACCGCGGACGTCTAGGGCCCCGGTCCTCGGTAGTGGCCTTCAGGGACTCGACCGCATCGCGCGGTCGCACCTGCGGGCCTCGATCGAAGACCGGCCCCCAATACCGAAGGCGCCCCGCGTGCTCGCTCCGGACACATCTGGAACGAATACCGGAAAGGGGAACCCCATGGAGGGACCCGAGATCTACGAGGTCGAGACGGTTCTCGACAACGGCAAGCACGGCAAGCGCACCGTCAAGTTCGAGACCGGGCTGCTGGCCCGCCAGGCGGCCGGCTCCGTCACCGCCTACCTCGACGACGAGACGATGCTGCTGTCGGCCACCACGGCCGGCAAGCACCCGCGTGACAACTTCGACTTCTTCCCGCTCACCATCGACGTGGAGGAGCGGATGTACGCCGTGGGCCAGATCCCCGGCTCGTTCTTCCGCAGCGAGGGTCGTCCCGGCGAGGACGCGATCCTCACCTGCCGCCTGATCGACCGCCCGCTGCGTCCGACCTTCAAGAAGGGTCTGCGCAACGAGGTCCAGGTCGTCATCACGGTGATGGCGCTCGACCCCGACCACCCCTACGACGTCCTCGCGATCAACGCCGCGTCGCTGTCCACCCAGCTCTCCGGCCTGCCGTTCTCCGGCCCGGTCGGCGGCGTACGGGTCGCCCTGATCGAGGGCCAGTGGGTCGCGTTCCCCAACCACAGCCAGCTCGAGAACGCCGTGTTCGACATGGTCGTCGCGGGCCGGGTCACCGAGACCGGTGACGTCGCGATCATGATGGTCGAGGCCGAGGGCACCGAGCAGACCTGGCAGCTCGTCGAGTCGGGCGCCCAGGCCCCGACCGAGGAGGTCGTCGCCAGCGGTCTGGACGCCGCGAAGCCGTTCATCAAGCAGCTGTGCGAGGCCCAGGCCGAGCTCGCGAAGCAGGCCGCCAAGCCGGTCCAGGAGTTCCCGATCTTCCTCGACTACGAGGACGACGTGTACGCCGCCGTCGAGGCCGCCGCGACCGCGGACCTGACCCCCGCGCTCGCCGTCACCGGCAAGCTCGAGCGCGAGGCCGCGCTGGACTCCGTCAAGGAGACGGTGCTGGAGAAGGTCGGCGCGCAGTTCGAGGGTCGCGAGAAGGAGGTCGGCGCGGCGTTCCGCTCGCTGACCAAGAAGCTCGTCCGCGAGCGCGTGCTGCGCGAGAAGATCCGCATGGACGGCCGCGGGCTCACCGACATCCGGACCCTGTCCGCCGAGGTCGGCGTGATCCCGCGCGTGCACGGCTCGGCGCTGTTCGAGCGTGGCGAGACCCAGATCCTGGGCGTCACCACCCTCAACATGCTGACCATGGAGCAGAAGCTCGACACGCTCTCCCCGGAGAAGACGCGTCGCTACATGCACAAGTACGTCTTCCCGCCGTTCTCCACCGGTGAGACCGGCCGGGTCGGCTCGCCGAAGCGCCGCGAGGTCGGGCACGGTGCGCTCGCGCGCCGCGCCCTGCTGCCGGTGCTGCCGACGCGCGACGAGTTCCCCTACGCCATCCGCCAGCTCTCCGAGGCGATGGGCTCCAACGGCTCGACCTCGATGGGCTCGGTCTGCGCGTCCACGATGTCGCTGCTGCAGGCCGGTGTGCCGCTCCGTGCCGCCGTCGCCGGCATCGCGATGGGTCTCATCTCCGACGAGGTCGACGGCAAGACCGAGTACGTCGCGCTGACCGACATCCTCGGCGCCGAGGACGCGTTCGGCGACATGGACTTCAAGGTCGCCGGCACGCGTGAGTTCGTCACGGCGCTGCAGCTCGACACCAAGCTCGACGGCATCCCCGCCGAGGTCCTGGCCGCCGCGCTGACCCAGGCCAAGGACGCGCGCCTGTCGATCCTGGACGTGATGGCCGAGGCCATCGACACGCCCGAGGAGATGTCGCTGCTCGCGCCGCGGATCATCACCGTGAAGATCCCCGTCGACAAGATCGGTGAGGTCATCGGCCCCAAGGGCAAGGTGATCAACCAGATCCAGGACGACACCGGTGCGTCGCTGAGCATCGAGGACGACGGCACGATCTACATCGGCGCCACCAACGGCGAGTCGGCCGAGGCCGCCCGCACGATCATCAACGGCATCGCGAACCCGACGATGCCCGAGGTCGGCGAGCGGTACCTGGGCACGGTCGTGAAGACGACGAACTTCGGTGCGTTCGTCTCGCTGCTCCCGGGCAAGGACGGCCTGCTGCACATCAGCAAGCTCCGCGCCCTGGCCGGCGGCAAGCGCGTCGAGGCCGTCGAGGACGTGCTCTCCGTGGGCCA
>NZ_DASSCL010000030.1:0-13720 GCF_035697785.1 Nocardioides sp. | reverse complement strand
CTTCCCCGGGAACCGGCATTACGTCTGAGACACGACAAGGTCCGGCCGGTCAGAGGTTGCCGCGCAGCTCCTGCTCGCGCTCGATGGCCTCGAAGAGCGCCTTGAAGTTGCCCTTGCCGAAGCCGAGCGAGCCGTGCCGCTCGATCATCTCGAAGAACACGGTCGGGCGGTCGCCGATCGGCTTGGTGAAGATCTGCAGCAGGTAGCCGTCCTCGTCGCGGTCGACGAGGATCTTGCGCGCCTTGAGCTCCTCGACCGGCACGCGGACCTCACCGATGCGGGCCCGCAGCTCGGGGTCGTCGTAGTAGCTGTCCGGGGTGTCGAGGAACTGGATCCCGTTCTCGCGCAGGATGTCGACGGTCCGCAGGATGTCGTTGGTCGCGAGCGCGATGTGCTGGCAGCCGGCGCCGTCGTAGAACTCGAGATACTCGTCGATCTGCGACTTCTTCTTGGCGATCGCCGGCTCGTTGAGGGGGAACTTCACGCGGTGGTTGCCGCTGGCGACGACCTTGGACATCAACGCGGAGTAGTCGGTGGCGATGTCGTCACCGATGAACTCCGCCATGTTCGTGAAGCCGAGGACCTTGTTGTAGAAGGTGACCCACTCGTCCATCTTGCCGAGCTCGACGTTTCCGACGCAGTGGTCGATGGCCTGGAACAGCCGCTTCGGGTGGCCTTCCGCGCGCGAGACGGTCGTGCTGCGGGCGGCGTAGCCGGGGAGGTACGGGCCGTCGTACTTCGACCGGTCCACGAGGGTGTGCCGGGTCTCGCCGTACGTCGCGATCGCGGCGACGCGCACGGTGCCGTGCTCGTCGCTGATGTCGTGCGGCTCCTCGAGGATGGTGGCGCCGACCGACCGCGCGTGGTCGATGCACTTGTCGACGTCGGGCACCTCGAGGGCGAGGTCGACGACCCCGTCGCCGTGCTTGCGGTGGTGGTCGAGCACCGGGGAGTCGGGGGTGACGCCGCCGGTGAACACGAAGCGGGCCGAGCCAGACCGGAGCACGTAGCTCTTGGAGTCGCGGGTGCCGGTCTCCGGGCCGCGGTAGGCCTCGAGGTCCATGCCCAGCGCGAGCTGGTAGAAGTTCGCGGTCTGGGTGGCGTTGCCGACCACGAAGCACACCGCGTCCATCGCGGTCACCGGGAACGGGTCGGAGCTCGCGTCGTACTCCACCAGGCCGACCAGCTGCTTGAGCTGCTCGAGGGTGAGGTCGGCGGCCCGCTCGTCGCGGGTCAGGGACTCGGTGAGGGCGTCAGTCATGCCGGTGAGCATGGTCGCTGCGAGCAGGATGTGCAACAGTACGACGGATCGCTGCACAATCTGCACAGCCCGAGGAGCCGATGTGGACGAGTTGGATGCCACTTTGATCCGTCTGTTCGCCGAGGAGCCCCGCGTCGGCGTACTCGAGGCGTCCCGTCGGCTCGGGGTGGCCCGCGGCACCGTGCAGGCCCGGATGAACAAGCTCACCGAGACCGGCGTCATCGAGGGCTGGGGCCCGGACCTCTCCCCCGAGGCACTCGGCTACCCGGTCACGGCGTTCCTCACGCTCGAGATCCGGCAGGGCTCGGGCCACCACGCGATCGCCGAGCACCTGGCCTCGATCCCCGAGGTGTTGGAGGCGTTCACGATCACAGGCGCCGGCGACATGTGGGCGCGGGTGGTCGCCCGCTCCAACAGCGACCTGCAGCGGGTGATCGACGCGGTCCTCTCCGACAGCGGCATCGTCCGCTCCTCGACCGTCATCGCGCTGGCCACCCAGATCCCGTTTCGGGTGCTGCCGCTGCTCGATGCGTGAGGGCCGATTACCACGGTCCCGTGGTGAACTGCCGCTTCTCCATGTGAGTTCACACCGGGGAGCGGGCGATTACCACGGGACCGTGGTAATCCACCCCCCGCCCTACGCCAACCGAGAGGCGACCCGAGCGGCCGCGGACACGACCAGCGGTCCGACCGCGGACGCATCGAGGTCACCCAGCGTGACGATCCCCACCGACGCCTCGAGACCGTCGAGGCCGAGCACCGGCGCTGCGACGCCACGGGCGCCGGGCTGGATCTCGCCGGCCGTTTCGACGTAGCCATTGCCGGCTGTCGCGGGGCCGTCCGCCCGCTCCCGGCCCAGCAGGATCGCCCGGCCCGCCGCGCCCTGCCCGAGCGGGTGCCGGGCGCCGACGCGGTAGCCGACGTGGAAGTCGGTCCAGGTCGGTTCGACGACCGCGATCGCGAGCGCCTCGCCGCCGTCGGCGACGGTGAGGTGCGCGGTCATGCCGAGCTCCTCGGCGAGCGCGCGCAGCACCGGCGCCGCGAGCTCACGGAGCACCGGCTGCAACCCGCGGGCCAGCGCGAGGACGCCGAGCCCGACGTGCACCAGGCCGGCGGCATCGCGGCGGGCGAGCCCGTGCACCTCGAGGGTCGCGACCAGCCGGTAGACGACCGTCCGATTCACGCCCACCTGCGCGGCGAGCGCCGTGATCGTCAACCCGTTCGGGGTGGCGGCGAGCACCTCGAGCACCCGCAGACCGCGGCCCAGGGTCTGCGAGGTCTCCGCGGTCATGACGCGACCATATCCTTCGATTCGTCTGCGGTCGCCCCGCGTGGATCACCCCAAAGAACGCAGACGAATCGTTGTCAGGAGGTGCGGCGGGTCGCGGCCCAGTGACGGATCTTGTCGATGCGGGCCTGGAGCTGCGCGGCGGTCGCGACCGCGGCGGCCGGACCGCCGCAGTCCTTGCGCAGCTCGGCGTGCGTCACGCCGTGCGGCTGGCCGGTGCGGTGGTTCCACGCCGCGACCAGACCGTTGAGCTCGCGCCGCAGCGTGGCCAGGTGCTCGTGCGTGGACACGTCGCGGACGACGTCCTCGGGCGTCGAGCTGGTGCGGCCCTGCTGCCGGCGCCGCTCGGACTGTCGGTGCCGCAGCAGGTCGCGGACCTGGTCGGCCTCCAGCAGCCCCGGGATGCCGAGGAAGTCCATCTCCTCGTCGGACCCGACGTGCACCTCGCCCTCGTGGCCGAACTCGCCGCCGTCGTAGAGCACCCGGTCGAAGCGCGCCTCGGAGCCCATCGCCTCGAACGTCCCGAGCTCGTCGTCGCTCGCCCCCTCGGCCGCATTGGCCTGCGCAATCAGCGCGTTCTCGGCGGCATAGATGTCGTCCTCGTCGTTGATACGTCGACCGAGCGCGTGGTCGCGCTCCAGCTCCATCTCCGAGGCGAACCCGAGCAGGTTCGGCACCGACGGCAGGAACACCGAAGCGGTCTCACCGCGCTTGCGGGCCCGCACGAACCGGCCGACCGCCTGGGCGAAGAACAGCGGGGTGGCGGTGGTGGTGGCGTAGACACCCACGGCGAGGCGGGGTACGTCGACGCCCTCGGACACCATCCGCACCGCGACCATCCAGCGGTCCTTCCCCTCGGCGAACGCGGCGATCCGCCTCGACGCGGCCTTCTCGTCGGAGAGTACGACGACCGGCTTCTCGCCGGTGATGCTCTTCAGCAGCGCCGTGTAGGCGCGGGCGGAGTCCTGGTCGGTGGCGATCACCAGGCCGCCGGCGTCGGGGACGTGCCGGCGCACCTCGGTCAGTCGCTTGTCCGCGGCCGCCAGCACCGACGGCATCCAGGCGCCGCCCGGATCGAGGGCGGTGCGCAGCGCCTGCGCGGTCAGGTCCTTGGTGAGCGGCTCGCCGAGCCGCGCCGCGATCTCGTCGCCGGCCCGGGTGCGCCACTGCATCTCGCCGCTGTAGGCCATGAACAGCACCGGCCGCACGACGTGGTCGGACAGCGCGTGCGCGTAGCCATAGGTGAAGTCGGCGACGCTGCGCGGGATGCCGTCACCACCGGGTGCGTAGCTGACGAACGGGATCGGGTTCACGTCGGACCGGAACGGCGTGCCGGTCAGCGCGAGCCGCCGGTGCGCCGGCTCGAACGCCTCCCGCACCGCGTCGCCCCACGACAGCGCGTCTCCGGCGTGGTGTACCTCGTCGAGGATCACGAGCGTCTTGAACCGCTCCGTGCGGATCCGATGCGCGAGCGCGTTGGCCGCCACCCCGGCGTACGTCACCGCCACCCCGACGAAGTCCTTGCTGGTCGGTCCCCTCCTGCCGGAGTACGTCGGGTCGATCGGGATCCCGGCGCGCGCGGCCGCGTCGGCCCACTGGGTCTTCAGGTGCTCGGTGGGGGCGACGACGGTGACCCGGTCGACGACCCGGCGCGACAACAGCTCGGCCGCCACCGTGAGGGCGAACGTCGTCTTGCCCGCGCCCGGCGTCGCCACCGCGAGGAAGTCCCGCGGGTTCTCCGTGAAGTACCTCTCCAGCGCCGCCGACTGCCAGGCGCGCAGGTGCGTCGCGGTACCCCACGCGGCGCGGTCCGGGTACGCCGGAGGCAGCACCTGCGCAGGGTCCGGGGTGGGCGGTGCTGCGGCGGCGCTGGAGAACAGGTCGTCGGAGGAGTCGGTCACGTCTCTCGAGGGTGCGTCGGGGATTGTGTCCGTGCTGGGTCGGTCAGGGGGTGCGGTAGGCGAGCCAGTTGTCGTGCATCCGGGACACCTGCCCGGGTGTGAACATGTTCATGCAGTCGTCGACGGCGTAGTCCATGAAGTTGTTGATCGGGTCGAGTCCCGGCTGCACGGTGCACGAGTCCTTCGCAGGGTCGCAGGCCGAGCTCGCGACCGCCTGGGCGGGGGTGTCGGTGACGAGGTCGCCGGGCCCCTCGCAGCCGCCCTCGAAGGTGTGGAACAGCCCCAGCCAGTGGCCGATCTCGTGCACCGCGGTGTCGCCGCGGTTGTAGCCGCTGAACGAACCGCCCGGCAGGCTCTCCTGGTGGATCACCACGCCGTCGAGGCCGGGCTGCCGCCGGGCCTCGGTGGGCGGCGTCGCCCAGCCGAGCACCACCGCCTGGGCGAACGGGTCGCGCGGCTCGAGCACGTAGAGGTTGAGGTCCTCGGGGCCGCCGCGGTGCAGGGCGTGCCGCATCTCGAGGTCGTCGGGACCGCCGATCCGCGCCTGGTGCCACCGGTGCTTGCGCGTGCGGTCGAACGACTCGAGGTAGAAGGCGAACCGCGTCGACGTGTTGGTCACACCCTGCCCGCCGGCGTACGCCGCGTTGACGACCTCGAGCTGGCGACGGACCCGCTTCTTGCTCGCGCCCTTGGTGCCGTCGCCGCCGACCACGTGCACGTGCACGCCGATGCGGAGCGTGGCACCCACCCGGCCGTCGTAGCGGGCCGCGCCGGCGCGCTCGACGCCGCGCGCCGCGAGGCGCCGGGTGAGCCGGCGGTCGATGCGGCGCAGCTGCTCGGGGGTGTACGACGGGCCGTCGGCCGGTCGCGCGCTGCGGGCCGTCGCGGTGCCGCCCGTGGTGCCGGTGGCGGGGCCGGGCGAGCAGACCGCGGCGCGCGGCTGCTGCGACGAGGCTCCGGCCGGCGCGGGCGCGCCCAGACCGGCGACGGCCAGCAACGCCGCCGCGGCGACTCCGGTGCCGCGTCGGGTGCGGGTGGACGACCTCACTCGTCGTCGTCGTTCTTCAGGTTCTCCCACGCGTCCTTGCACTCGGGGCACACGGGGTACTTCTCGGGGTCACGGCTCGGCACCCAGGTCTTGCCACAGAGGGCCACCACCGGGGTGCCCATCACCATCGCCTCGGTGAGCTTGTCCTTCTCGACGTAGTGCGAGAAGCGCTCGTGGTCACCCGGCTCCAGCGGCACGTCCACCGGGGAGGTGCGAGTGTCCTGGATGGTCTGCACACCGGGACTCATCTGGGTGCTCATGACGCAAAGTGTAGGCGCTGCCGGTGACCCGGGTGGCGTTCCGGTCAGGCCCGCGACGGTTCGCGGACGGGCGCCCGCGTCAGTTCAGCGTGGGGTCGACGGGGCGGGTCGAGACCCAGGCAAGCTCGCCCGGCTGGCGCCGCAGCACCCGGCTCCAGAGCGCCTCCGGCTCGGGCCCGAAGAGGTCGCCGGGCACGGCCGGCAGGACGTACCAGGAGCCCTCCTCGATCTCGCCCTCGAGCTGCCCGGCCCCCCACCCGGCGTACCCGGCGAAGATCCGCAGATGGGTGAGCGCCGGCGCCATGATCTCCGTCGGGGTGTCCAGGTCGACGATGCCGGTCGCGCCGAACAGCCGCCGGAAGCCGACCGGCTCCTCGCCCTGGCGGCCGTCGGGAACGTCCGCGACGGCGAGCGCGGAGTCGGTGCCGACCGGCCCGCCCTGGAAGAGCACGTCGGGCATCGTGAGGACGTCGGACCAGCCCGGCAGCACCTCGTGAACCGGGACCGGTGAGGGACGGTTCAGCACCACGCCGAGCGCGCCGTTCTCGTCGACGTCGAGGAGCAGCACGACCGTGTGGTCGAAGTTGGGGTCCACCAGCATCGGCGTGGCCACGAGCAGGATGCCGGCCGTCAGCACGGTTCCGGCCGACGAGGCGTCGCCGGCCGGGCTCATGACGGCACCGGGGCCGTCCTCCCGGAGCGCTCGGCCGCCTGGCGCACGGCGGCGGCGACCGCCGTGTGCACGTCGGCATGGAAGACGCTGGGGGTGATGTAGTTGGCGTTCAGCTCCTCGTCGGTGACCGTGGACGAGATGGCCTCGGCGGCCGCGATCAGCAGCTGGTCGTCGACATGCGTCGCGTGGGCGTCGAGCAGGCCGCGGAAGACGCCGGGGAACGCCAGCACGTTGTTGATCTGGTTGGGGTAGTCGGAGCGACCGGTCGCCACCACGGCCGCGTGCTCGCGTGCCTCGCCCGGGTCGATCTCGGGCACCGGGTTGGCGAGCGCGAACACGATGGCCCCCTCCGCCATCCGCGAGACGTCGGCGCCGGTCAGCAGGTTGGGGGCCGAGACACCGACGAACACGTCCGTGCCGACGAGCGCATCCTTCAGGGTGCCGGTGACACCGGCGGCATTGGTCGCCTCGGCCAGCCAGCTCAGCGACTCGTGCAGGCCGGGGCGGTCGCGGTGGATGACCCCGTCGACGTCGGCGACCACCACGTCGCGCACGCCGGCCGCGAGCAGCAGCCGCAGGATCGCCGTACCGGCCGCGCCCGCACCGGACATCACGACCCGCACCTTGGACATCTCCTTGCCGACCACGCGCAGCGCGTTGGTCAGCGCCGCGAGGACGACGATCGCGGTGCCGTGCTGGTCGTCGTGGAACACCGGGATGTCGAGCTGCTCACGAAGCCGGGCCTCGATCTCGAAGCAGCGCGGCGCGGAGATGTCCTCGAGGTTGATGCCGGCGAAGCCCGGCGAGACGGCCTTGACGATCTCCACGATCGCGTCGGGATCCTGGGTGTCGAGGCACAGCGGCCAGGCGTCGATGCCGGCGAAGCGCTTGAACAGCGCCGCCTTGCCCTCCATCACCGGCAGCGCCGCGGCCGGGCCGATGTTGCCGAGGCCGAGCACGGCGGAGCCGTCGGTGACGACCGCGACCGAGTTGCGCTTCACGGTCAGCCGCCGGGCGTCCTCGGGGTTGGCCGCGATCGCCTCGCACACGCGGGCCACCCCGGGGGTGTAGACCATGGACAGGTCGTCGCGGTTGCGGATCGGGTGCTTGCTGGCCATCTCGATCGTGCCGCCGAGGTGCATGAGGAAGGTGCGGTCGGAGACCTTGTGCACCGCGACGCCGTCGAGGGCGCGCAGCGCCTCGACGATCTCGTCGGCGTGCGCGGTGTCGGACGCCGCGCAGGTCACGTCGATGCGGAGCCGGTCGTGACCGGAGGCCGTCACGTCCAGCGCGGTGACGATGCCGCCGGCCTTCTCGACGGCGGTGGTCAGCCGACTTATCGCGGTGCCGCCGGCGGGCAGCTCGAGCCGGACGGTGATGGAGTACGAGATGCTCGGTTGGGAGGCCACGCACCTCATCGTGTCAGAAAGCGCGCGGCACGCCGACCCGCTTCCGTCCTACGGCGACGGAGGGCGATGGCACGCAGCGAGCCCCGGCCACGACGCGGTGGGAGGGAGTCCGCGGGAGCGCGGGTGCGTCGTGGCCGGGGCCGGTTCGGGGTACGGCGTACTGCCGTCGGTCAGGCCGCGAGGACCGCCCGGATGCGTCCGATCAGCGACCCGGCCCCGGTCTCGCCGCGGGGTCGCAAGGTCGGGTGGAAGGCGATCCGGGCCCGCTCCTCCAGGGCCCGGCCGATCCGGGGGGCGGCCGGGTCGGAGACGCCGGCGCGGCCGGCCATGGCGGCGAGCAGGGCCCACTCCTTCTGCTGTGCCCGGCGCATGGCCGTCGTGACCTCGCTGTTCGGGGGCTCGGCGAGTGCGCGGTCGAGGACCAGCCGGACGCCGGCGAGCTCGTTCGCGGTGGTCCGCCAGGCGGCGAGGACCGCGGACTCGCGGTCGTTCGGCCGGGCGGTGAGGGCCTGCTCGATCCGGCCGGCGAGTCGGGTGTGCCAGCGAAGCTGCAGCGCGGCGATCAGGTCAAGCTGGTCGGGGAAGGTCTCGGCGAGGCCGAGTACGTCGAGCGGGAGGACGCCGTCGCGGCGCGCGTCGGCCCGGTCGGCCACGGCGCGCAGCACGTCTCCTCGGCGGTGGAAGGCATCCCAGGTCCGGTGGGCCACTGGTCGCTCCCTTCTGTCTCGGGACGGCAGGTGCATACCGTCAGTACGTACTTACGGTATGCCGACATACTCCCGGTATGCAAACCTGGTCGGCGGTGAGCCGCATCACGCGTACCGGCGCCGAACGAGGGGCCGCACGCGACCGGGTCGCCTCCGCCGGCGTACCCCCGGTCGGACTTATGCTCGGCGAATGACCGTCCCCAAGAAGGTGCTGCGCAAGGTGCACGGCACCTCCCGTCGTCAGGAGTACTCCGCCTCCACCAAGCGTGCGCTGGTCGACGTGGCCACCGAGCTGTTCACCGCGCAGGGGTACGCCGGGACCAGCCTCGACGAGATCGTGGCGGGTGCCCGGGTCACCAAGGGGGCGCTGTACCACCACTTCAGCGGCAAGCAGGCACTGTTCGAGGCGGTGTTCGTCCGCGTGGAGGACGCCGCCTCGGAGTCGATCAAGCGTGCGGTGCGCGGCACCGAGGACCCGTGGGACAAGGCGATGGCCGGCCTGCGCGCGTTCCTCGACGTGCTGCAGCAGCCGGAGTACCGGCGCCTGGTGATCCAGGAGGGTCCCGCGGTGCTCGGCTACGAGAAGTACCGCGAGCAGGAGGAGCGGTCGACGTACGGCATCGTCCAGGACATCGTCTCGTCGGTGCTGGCGTCCTACGAGCTCGAGAGGTCGATGGTCGAGACGTTCAGCCGAGTCTTCTTCGGCGCCATGTCGGCGGCGGGCTCGGCGGTGTCGTCGGCGGAGGACACCAAGCGGGCCGGGGCCGAGGTGGAGGTGGCGATCGCGTTCATCCTGGCCGGGCTGCGGCAGCAGGCCGAGTCGGGCGGGACGCTGCCCGGCCCCGCCGATCTCGTGGGCGAGTCGACGGGGCCGGACGAGGACTGAGCGGGGCTACTTGGAGAAGGTGACGTTGCCGGTGTTGGCCGGCACGAGCTCCATCCAGACCTTGCCGGCCGGGATCTTGAGCTCACCGGCCTTGGTGCTGAGGCTCAGCCGGGCGTCGAGACCCGGCTTTTCCCAGGTGGCGCGGACCAGCCGGCCCTTGTGGAACACCATCGCCTCACCCTTGCCGGTGAACTTCGTCTCCGGCACCGGGTTGCCGGCGGGGTCTCGGTAGCCGGCGTCGCCGACCGGCACCCGCAGCACGAGCAGGGTGTCGGGCCGGAAGCGGTCCCCCTGGGCGGCGAAGCTGTTGAGGTTGTCGTAGCGCCCGCCCCGGTACTGCCAGTTGGTGGTGTGGCTCGCGGAGAACGTCGCCGCAACCTTCGTGGCCTTCTGGCCCTGCGGGAACTCGTCGGCGCTGCCCCACGGCAGATAGCCCGCGGGCGGCTGCGGCGCCTTGAGCGTCCGGGCGAGCCGCGGCAGGTTCATCATCAGGTTGTACGGCGCGGCGCGGCCGGCCTCACGCACGTAGCCGGCGGCGCCCTCGGTGAACGTCTTGATGCCCGCGTCGGCAACCCGCCGTACGGTCGGCGGCGCCCCGCCGCTGGCCACGAGGGACGCGCCCGCGGGCTGCACGATGCCGATGTCGGTGGCCCGCATGGAGCGCACCGGTCCCACCTGCTGCGGGGTCTGCGAGTAGTAGAAGACCGCGAGGCGAGTCACACCGCCCTCGACCATCTCCTCGGCGACCAGGTCGGCCTTGGCGAGTCCCAGCTGCGGGCTGCTGCTCGAGGTGTTGTCGATCTTCACGACCATCACCGGGTGGCGGGGAGCCTCGGTGTCGGCGGGTAGGCCGGTCAGCGGCCACTGGCCCATGACGTCGACGCCCTCGGCGATGGCCTGGCCCTCCGGGCCTTCCTCGGACGAGGGGGCGGCGTCGTCGCTGCAGGCGGTCAGGGTCAGGGCGGCGACGGCCGTGAGGGCGGCGAGCGCCCGGACCCGGCGGCGGGCCAGGGGACGGGGGCGGGTGGTGAGCGGGTGCATGATCTCCATTGTGAACTAAGGAGGTGCTGTTTCGTCGCACCCCCCTCGTGTCGGGGTTGGGGTCGTTCGGTCAGATCTTGGCGCCACCGTCGACGTACAACGTCTGGCCGGTGATGAAGGCGGCCTCGTCGCTGCACAGGAACGCTGCGGCGGCCGCGATGTCCTGGGGGTAGCCGACCCGCTTGAGCGGGCTGCGCTCGGCGGCCCCCTTGCGGAACTCCTCGGGCTCGACGCCCACGCGGCGGGCCGTGGCGTCGGTCATGTCGGTGACGATGAAGCCCGGCGCGATGGCGTTGACGTTGATGCCGAACGGACCCAGCTCGAGGGCCAGCGTGCGCGTGAAGCCCTGAAGGCCCATCTTGGCCGCGGAGTAGTTGGCCTGGCCGCGGTTGCCCAGCGCCGAGACGCTGGAGAGGTTGAGGATCTTGCCGTAGTTCGCGGCGACCATGTGCTGCTGCACCGCCCGGCTCATCAGGAACGACCCGCGCAGGTGCACGTTGATCACGGTGTCCCAGTCGTCCTCGGTCATCTTGAAGAGCAGGTTGTCGCGGGTGACGCCGGCGTTGTTGACCAGCACGTCGACCTTGCCGAGCTGCTCGACCACCGCGGAGACCGCGCTGCCGACCGATTCGCTGTCGGACACGTCACACGCGACGCCGACCGCCTTGGGCGCGCCCAGCCCATCGGCGGTCGCGGACGCGGCGGACTCGTCGAGGTCCAGCACCGCGACCGACGCGCCCTCCTCGGCGAAGCGCTTCGCGGTGGCGGCGCCGATGCCTCGGGCTGCGCCCGTGACGACGACGACGCGCTCGGCGTACCGGCTCATCTGCAAAATCCTCCTCAGGATGATCGACCTTCGAGTGTAGGGGGTGGGTTCTACCGGTCTGGGCCAGTGCCCCGTCGTAGTCTCGGGGAGTGCGAGGGAGCAGGTTCCGGTTCGCGGTCGGCCAGGCGCTGACCCTGGGCGCCGTCACCGTCCTCGTGGCGATGGTCTACGACCTGCCCGTGCGCGACCCCGACGGGGCCGACGTGAAGACCTACGTCCGGCTGCCGCTGATCCTGCTGCTCGCCTTCCTCGTCGACGTGGTGCCCCGCGCCCTGGCCCGGCGACCGAGGCTCGCCGACGCTCCGCGGGCACTGCTCGGCGTGGTGCGGGAGCGGTGGCCGGCGGCGCACGTCCGGTTCGCGCTGGTCGGGCTGGGCGCCTGGTACCTCACCTACGTCGCGTTCCGCAACCTCAAGAGCTACGTCCCCTTCGTCAACGACCGCCTGTACGACGAGACCCTGGCGAGGGTCGACCGGCTCATGTGGCTGGGCCGCGACCCTGCCCAGGTGCTTCACGACCTGCTCGGCACCACCTGGGCCGCCCACGTGCTGTCGTTCGTGTACGTCGCCTGGATCGCGCTGCTCCCCGCGTCCCTGGCGATCGCCCTGGTCTGGTCACGGCACGCGCGGTCGAGCGAGTGGTACGTCACCGCGGTCGCGGTCGACTGGGTGCTCGGCGTGGCGACGTACTTCGCCGTCCCGTCCCTGGGCCCGGTCTACGCCGACCCCGGCGCGTTCGCGGACCTCACGCCGACCTGGGTCACTTCCCTGCAGACCGCCATGATCGAGGACCGGGTCGCCGTCCTCGCGGACCCGTTCGCGACCGGCGCCGTGCAGACCATCGCCGCCTTCGCCTCGCTGCACGTCGCCATCACGGTGACAGCGTGCTTGTGCGCCGAGCTGATGGATCTCCCCCGCTGGGTGCGCACCGCGCTGTGGGTCTTCCTGGCGCTCACGGTCGTCTCCACGGTCTACCTCGGCTGGCACTACTTCGCCGACGCGGTCGGCGGCGCGGCGCTCGGCGCGGCCGGTGTCCTGGTCGGCGCCTGGGTGACCGGCAACCACGACCGCGGTGTGCCGCAGCGGATCAGCCGCAGCGAGCGTCAGTCGTCGAGCGCCTCGCGGATCCGGGCGGCGTAGTCGGCCGCCTCGCCGTCGGCGTACTTCGTGCGGGGCCAGAAGAAGCCCCGCAGCCCGTCCCCCTTGGTGCGCGGGACGACGTGCATGTGCAGGTGGGCGACGCTCTGGGACACGGTGTTGTTCATGGCCACGAACGAGCCCTGGGCGTCGAGGCCGCTGACCATCGCGGCGGCGAGGCGCTGACCGGCGGCCAGGAACGGGTCGCGGAGGTGGTCGGGAAGGTCCGGGAGCGTCACGACGTGCTCCCGCGGCACCAGCAGGGTGTGGCCCTTGAACACGGGCCGTGCGTCGAGGAAGCCGACCACGTCGTCGGTCTCGAGGACCACTTGGCCGGCGACCTCGCCGCTGATGATCGAGCAGAACAGGCAGTCCGCCACCGGGCGGTCAGGCCTTCTTGGCGGATGCACCCTCCGCGACGCCGACCAGCAGCACAGCCGCGATGACGGCGAACACGAAGCCGAGGAAGTCGAGCTCGAAGATGCTGCCGGTGCCGATGAGGCTCGCCAGCACACCACCGATCAGCGCGCCGCAGACGCCGAGGACCAGCGTCATGAGCAGGCTGAGCCGCTGCCTGCCGGGCTTGATGAGACGGGCGAGCGCCCCGATGACGAGACCGATGAACAAGAGACCGAGTATCTGGATGACCATGTCGCCTCCTGCGAACGTGAACGGACACTTCGAGCCTAGCCGTCCGTCCCGCAGGAAGCGGTGCGGCGCGACGCACGGGCCGGGGCCTATGCTGCGGGCTTGCGCGATCACCCCTTCACCCTCGGCGTCGCCTCGGGGGACCCGACGGCTGACGGCGTCCTGCTCTGGACCCGGCTCGCACCCGACCCGCTGGTCGCCGACGGAGGCATGCCGCCGAAGTCCGTCCGGGTGGACTGGCAGGTGGCGACCGACGAGGCGTTCACCGACGTCGTCCGGGCAGGGTGGGCGGTGGCGAGTCGTGCGCTGGCGCACAGCGCCCGGGTGGAGGTGCAGGGGCTGCTGCCCGACCGGGTGTACCACTACCGGTTCCGCGCCGGACCACACCTCAGTGCGACCGGACGCACGCGCACGTTCCCCGCGCCGGGCACCCCGGTGTCGTCCCTGCGGCTCGCGACGCTGTCGTGTCAGAGCCTGGTCGCCGGGCGGTTCGCCGCACTGCGCCATCTCGCTCAGACGGAGCACGACGTGGTGCTGCACCTCGGCGACTACATCTACGAGAGCCAGGGGCCGGAGAACCCCGCTGCCGGGGTCGATCGTCGGCACCGGCCGTTCCGGGAGCTCAGCACGTTGGAG
>NZ_DASSCL010000029.1:0-3431 GCF_035697785.1 Nocardioides sp. | reverse complement strand
CCAACGCGCGCTGCGCAGGTTGCGGTCCGCGAAGTCCCAGTCGGTCTCGACGGTCGGCGGCGACTGCCACCAGAACCGGTAGGGGTTGATGATCTCGCCGAAGCTGTGCAGGCGTGACCGGGCGTACAGGCTGAACATGTGACCGCCCACGATCGTGGGCCGGTTGCACAGGTCGCCGAACGTGACCGCACGGACGATGCTCTCGGGCTCGCAGACCACGTCGTCGTCCATGCACATCATGTACGTCGAGCGGCCGGCCTGGAGCGTTTCGTACTGGGAGCGCGCGTAGCCACCGGAGCCCCCCATGTTGCCCTGCTCGATCACGCGGAGCTTGCCGCGCAGGCTCTCCTCCGCCTCGGGGAAGTGCTCGTCGTCGGCGACCTTCTGGGTGCCCTGCTCGGCGACGATCACCTCGTCGAGCACCTCGTGCACGCGCTCGTCGCCGCCGATCTGCGCGAGCAGCTTGGCGCAGAAGTCCGGACGGTTCATCGTGGTGATGCCGATGGTGACCGAGCCCGGCTCGAGCCGGTCTGCCGGCACCTGGGCTGACCACTCCGCCTCCTCGAGCACCGCGCCGTCGGGACCGGCGACGAGGTCGAACCAGTACCAGCCACCGTCACCGAAGGGCGTCAGCGGCAGCTCGAAGGTGAAGTGCTCGGTCTCGGGCCCGCTGATGTCCGCGGAGTCGACGCGCTGCGCACGACCGTTGGGCATGGACCGGTAGACGATCACCGACGCGTCGGCGCCGGTGGCCTTGACGTCGAGGGTCACCGAGCTCACGACGGTCCAGCGTCGCCAGTAGCTGGCAGCGAACCCGTTGAAGTAGGTGCCGAACGACACCCGCTCGTTCTCCCGGACGCGGTAGCGGCGACGGTCGAGAACGGCGTGCGGGTCGGGCTCGGCTGACGCGTTGGGCTCGGTCGGCGGCAGCTTGCCTCGCTGCGTCATCGTGAGGCCGCTCTTGTCGACGTCGAGCTGGGGCCGGTCCAGGTCGACGTACAAAGGCAGCACGTCGGTGTCGCG
The DNA here is from genome assembly GCF_035697785.1 of Nocardioides sp. Lineage (GTDB taxonomy): Bacteria > Actinomycetota > Actinomycetes > Propionibacteriales > Nocardioidaceae > Nocardioides_B. Next base: position 2,408 of record NZ_DASSCL010000029.1, on the reverse strand, counting down.
GTCGGCGGGCAGCACCACCCGCTGCAGAACCCTTCGCCTGGTCTCGGGGACGGTCTCGGTGCTCGGGGTTGTGGTCACTCGTCCACGCCTCCGCTTTCCAGGGTCGCGCCCGACTCGAAGTGGGGCTTCAGCTTGTTCTCGAACATGGAGAGGGCGGAGCCGATCGCCATGTGCATGTCGAGGTACTTGTAGGTGCCCAGCCGGCCACCGAACAGCACCATCGACTCCTTCTTGGCGAGCTCGCGGTACTTGAGCAGCTTCTCGCGGTCCTCGGCGGTGTTCACCGGGTAGTAGGGCTCGTCACCCTTCTCCGCGAACCTGCTGAACTCCCGCATGATGACGGTCTTGTCATCGGGGTAGCGGCGCTCGGGGTGGAAGTGCCGGAACTCGTGGATCCGGGTGTACTTGACGTCCTCGTCGGGGTAGTTCATCACCGAGGTGCCCTGGAAGTCCCCCGTGTCGACGACCTCTCGCTCGAAGTCCAGGGTGCGCCAGGACAGCTCGCCCTCGCAGTTGCCGAAGTACGCGTCGACGGGACCGGTGTAGACGATCGGCACCTGGCCCTTGTAGTCGTCGACCACGTCGAAGAAGTCGGTCTCGAGCCGGAGCTCGATGTTGGGGTGGTCGGCCATCCGCTCCAGCCACGCGGTGTAGCCGTCCTTCGGCAGACCCTCGTAGGTGTCGTTGAAGTAGCGGTTGTCGTAGGTGTAGCGCACCGGCAGCCTGCTGATGATGTCCGCAGACAGCTTCTCGGGGTCGGTCTGCCACTGCTTGGCGGTGTAGTGCGCGATGAACGCCTCGTAGAGCGGGCGCCCGATCAGGGAGATGCCCTTCTCGACGAAGTTCTCCGGCTCCTTGTCGCCGAGCTCGGCCGCCTGCTCCTTGATCAGGGCGCGGGCCTCGGCCGGGCTGTACGCCGCGTCGAAGAACTGGTTGATCGTGCCGAGGTTGATCGGCATCGGGTACACCTGGCCGTCGTGGTTGGTGTAGACGCGGTGCTGGTAGCCGGTGAACTCGGTGAACCGGTTGACGTAGTCCCACACCTTCTTGTTGGAGGTGTGGAACAGGTGCGCGCCGTAGACGTGCACCTCGATCCCGGTCTCGGCGTCGGCCTCGCTGTAGGCGTTGCCCCCGATGTGGTGGCGACGCTCGAGGACGAGCACCTTCAGCCCGAGCTCGTTGGCGCAGCGTTCGGCGATCGTCAGTCCGAAGAATCCGGATCCGACGACTACGAGGTCTACGTTCAACACATCTCCAAAGGTTCGGGGGGCCCGAGGGCACAGGGGAGTCTATCCGCCGGTCACGAGGAGGCTGCGCCGCCGTCGGCCGCCGAAGCCTTGCCACGGTTGGCGATCAGAGCACGGTACGCCGTGCGCCGTACCGCCTCCGGCACCAGGCGGTACCCGCCCCGCACGAGCACGTTGCGTGCGTACTGCCCACGGGTGGTGATGCCGAGGTCGCGGAACCGGCGCTGGAGCGCCAGCTCGGACCGCAGCAGGCCGGTGCCGCCGCGCCGTGCGTAGGCCCCCGCCCCGACGCGGTAGCGCACCAGCGGCTCGGCGAGGTTGGCCGGCCGCGCGCCGCCCTCCAGCATCCGGGTGAAGAGCAGGTAGTCCTCCATCAAGGCCATGTCGGTGTAGCCGCCCGCCGCCTGCACCGCCGCCTTCCGGTACACCACGGTCGGGTGGTTGAACGGGTCGCGGAAGCGGATCACCCTGCGGATCTCGTCCGCCTCGGTCGGCGGCGTGCGCCGGCCCACGACGTCGTCGACGGTCTCACCGAACTCCAGCAGCCCCGACCCGACGATGTCAGCCCCCGCCTCGATCACCGGCAGCTGCTTCTCGAAGCGGTGCGGCTCGCTGACGTCGTCTGCGTCCATGCGCGCCACGATCTCGTGCCGGCAGGCCTCCAGACCGCGGTCGAGCGCCGGGCCGAGCCCTTGGTTGGCGTCCATCACCACGAGCCTGACCGGCACCGGGCTGGACTCCGCCAGGTGCGCGATCTCGGCGGACAGCTCCGCAGGGACCGGGCCGTCCTGGACCAGCACCACCTCGGCCGGCGGCCGGGTCTGCTCGTGGACAGTGCTGACGAACGCCTCGCGCAGGAACAGGGGGTCGTCCGCGGCGTAGGTCGACACGAGCAGGGAGAACGGCTGGCCGGGGGGCAGCGTGCGGCCGGCCTCGTCCATCACCCAGCCGGCGGGCTCCAGCACGGCGACGTTGGCCCGCGGAGCACGTCTTAGACCGGCGGCCAGACCGGTGCGGAGACCCCGGCGCAAGGTGGCCCGGTCGTCCGAGGCGCGGAAGGTGCGCGCCCAGCGACGTGCGGTCGCCGCGCCGTACATCGCCTTCTCGCGCGCCGAGAGCGAGCGGCTGCGGGTGAACATCCAGACCTTGTTGCGGACCTCG
>NZ_DASSCL010000028.1:0-5013 GCF_035697785.1 Nocardioides sp. | reverse complement strand
GTGTTCGGTGCCGACAACGTCGGGATGCTCACCGGTGACGCCTCGGTGAACCCGGGCGCTCCGGTCATCTGCTGCACCGCCGAGATCCTCGCCAACCAGGCGCTGCGCGAGGGCGCCGAGGCGGACATCGGGCAAGTCGCTGGTCGCCGAGGCCGCGCACCGCGCGGCGCTGGCCGAGGGCCGGGTCTCCTTCTACACCGCGCCGATCAAGGCGCTGGTCAGCGAGAAGTTCTTCGCGCTGTGCGACGTGTTCGGCCCCGAGAACGTCGGCATGCTCACCGGCGACGCCGCGGTCAACAAGGACGCACCGCTGATCTGCTGCACCGCGGAGATCCTCGCCAACCAGGCCCTGCGCGAGGGAGCCGACGCCGACATCGGTCAGGTCGTGATGGACGAGTTCCACTTCTACGCCGAGCCCGACCGCGGCTGGGCGTGGCAGGTGCCGCTCCTCGAGCTGCCGCACGCGCAGTTCCTGCTGATGTCGGCCACGCTCGGCGACGTCACGTTCTTCCGCGACGACCTGACCCGGCGCACCGGGCGCGACACCGCGGTCGTCAGCTCGATGGAGCGGCCGGTCCCGCTCAGCTACGCCTGGGCCGAGACGCCGCTCCACGAGACGCTCGAGGAGCTGCTGACGACCCACCAGGCGCCGGTCTACGTCGTGCACTTCACCCAGGCCGCGGCCCTCGAGCGCGCGCAGGCGCTCACCTCGGTCAACGTGGCCACCCGTGCCCAGCGCGACGAGATCGCGGACCTGATCGGCGGCTTCCGCTTCGGCACCGGCTTCGGCAAGACCCTGTCGCGCCTGGTGAAGCACGGCATCGGCGTGCACCACGCCGGCATGCTGCCGAAGTACCGCCGTCTCGTGGAGACGCTCGCCCAGGCCGGCCTCCTCAAGGTCATCTGCGGCACCGACACTCTCGGGGTGGGCATCAACGTGCCGATCCGGACGGTGGTGCTCACCGGGCTGACGAAGTACGACGGCCGTCGCCAGCGCGTCCTCAAGGCCCGGGAGTTCCACCAGATCGCCGGCCGCGCGGGCCGGGCCGGCTACGACACCGCCGGCACCGTCGTCGTACAGGCGCCCGACCACGTCGTGGAGAACGCGAAGGCGCTCGCCAAGGCGGGCGACGACCCGAAGAAGCTCCGGAAGATCCAGCGCAAGAAGCCTCCCGAGGGCCAGATCACCTGGAACGAGGCGGCGTTCGACCGACTGGTGGCTGCCGAGCCGGAGCCGCTGGTGTCCCGGATGCGGGTCACGCACTCGATGCTGCTCAACGTGCTCGCCCGGGAGGGCGACGCTTTCGCCGCGCTGCGGCACCTGCTCCGCGACAACCACGAGGACGGCCGCAGCCAGGTGCGGCTGGTGCGGCGGGCGGTGGCGCAGTACCGCAGCCTGCTCGCCGCCGGCGTGGTGATGCAGACGGTCACGACCGCCGGGACTCACTGCCGGCTCGTTGAGGATCTGCAGGAGGGCTTCGCGCTCAACCAGCCTCTGTCGACCTACGCCCTCGCCACCTTCGACACCCTCGACCCCGAGTCGGCCACCTACGCGCTCGACGTGGTGTCGGTCGTCGAGGCGACCCTCGAGGACCCGCGGCAGGTGCTGATGGCCCAGCAGTTCCAGGCACGCGGGGAGGCGGTCGCGGAGATGAAGGCCGACGGTGTCGAGTACGACGAGAGGATGGAGCTGCTCGACGACGTGACCTGGCCGAAGCCCCTGGAGGAGCTCCTGGAGGCGACGTACTCCATCTACGCCCGCACCCATCCCTGGATCACCGAGTCACCGCTGTCGCCGAAGAGCGTCGTGCGTGACATGTACGAGCAGGCGATGACGTTCCAGGAGTACGTCGCGGCGTACGGGCTGTCCCGCAGCGAGGGACTGCTGCTGCGCTACCTCTCCGACGCCTACCGCGCGCTGCGGCAGACGGTCCCCGACAGTGTCCGCACCGACGAGCTCGAGGACATCCAGGCCTGGCTCGGCGCCGTGGTGCGGCAGACCGACTCCAGCCTGCTCGACGAGTGGGAGCAGCTCACCGACCCGACGCTCGCGCTGGCCCGGGCCCGGGAGCAGTCGGACCCGCTGCGCCCGCCGGAACCCGAGCGGATCACCGCCAACCGGCGGGCCTTCACGGTGCTGGTGCGCAACGCGCTGTTCCGGCGGGTCGAGCTCGCCGCTCTGCGCAGGGTCGACGAGCTCGTCGACATGGACGGCGACGTGTGGGACGAGCCCCTCGCGGCCTACTTCGATGACCACGACCGGGTCGGCACCGGGCCGGACGCCCGCGGCCCGGGGTTGTTCCTGGTCGAGGAGTCCCCGGACACGTGGGCGGTGCAGCAGATCCTCGACGACCCGGAGGGTCACCACGACTGGCGGATCGTCGCCGAGGTCGACCTGCGGGCTTCCGACGACTCGGGCGAGCTGGTCTTGCGTAACACCCACCTCACCCGCCTCTGACGTGCCACGATGAACTTGTGCGTGAGGTCGAGGTCGGCGCCGTCCCCATCGACCGCCTTGCGTCCCTGCTCGACCCGAGCCGGGCCGCACGGCTGGCCGACAACGCGGCGCGCGCCCGCGTCCTCCTCGACGGGCGTGCGGTCTGGAACGTGAACGCCACCGCCACCGGTGGTGGCGTCGCCGAGATGCTGCAGGCGCTGCTCGACTACGCCCACGGCGTCGGCGTCGACACCCGGTGGTTGGTGCTCGACGGCACGCCCGAGTTCTTCGCGGTGACCAAGCGGATCCACAACCTCCTGCACGGCGAGCCCGGGGACGGCGGACCGCTCGGCGAGGACGAGCGTCGCGTCTACGAGGACGTGCTGCGCAGCAACGCCGGGGACCTCGCCGCCCGCGTGCACCCCGGGGACATCGTGATCCTGCACGACCCGCAGACGGCCGGGCTGGTGTCGGCGCTGCGGGACCACGGCGCTCAGCTGGTGTGGCGCTGCCACGTCGGTCGGGACACCCCCAACGAACGCACCGACCTGGCCTGGGACTTCCTCCGTCCGTACGTCGTCGAGGCGGCCGCCGCGATCTTCTCCCGGACGGTGTATCGGCCCGGCTTCGTGGACCCCGCGCGGTCCTGGGTGATCGCGCCCTCGCTGGACCCGTTCAGCGCCAAGAACGCTCCGCTCTCCGCCGACGACGTCGCGGCCGCCCTGCAACGGGCCCGGCTCGTGGACCTGCCCACCCCCGACGGTGACCTGGGCTTCCACCGCCGCGACGGCTCGAGCGGCGCCGTCCGCCGGCACGAGGGGCTGCTCCTGACCGGTGGCATCGTCCCGCGGGACGCCCGCCTGGTGCTGCAGGTCAGCCGCTGGGACCGGCTCAAGGACATGGTCGGCGTCATGCGCGGCTTCGTCGGCTGCCTGGACCGTCTCGACGACGACGTGCACCTGATGCTCGTCGGCCCGGACGTTTCCGGAGTGACTGACGACCCCGAGGGCGCGGAGGTGCTCGCCGAGTGCCGGCAGGCGTGGGCCGACCTGGAGCCGGCCGCCCAGGCGCGCGTGCACCTGTGCAGCCTTCCGATGGACGACGTGGACGAGAACGCGCACCTGGTCAACGCCCTGCAGCGGCACGCCGCGGTGGTCGTGCAGAAGAGCCTGGTGGAGGGCTTCGGACTGACCGTCACCGAGCCGATGTGGAAGGGCCGTCCGGTCGTCGCGTCCCGCGTGGGGGGCATCCAGGACCAGGTGGTGCACGGTGAGTGCGGACTGCTGCTCGACGACCCCACGGACCTCGTCGGCTTCGGGGACCTGCTGGTGTCGGTCACCAGCGACGCGGGTCTCGCCGAGCGGCTCGGCGCCGCCGCCACCGAGCGGGTGCGCGAGCGGTTCCTCGGCGACCGGCACCTGATCCAGTACGCCGAGCTGTTCCGCCGGCTGCTGACCGGACAGGCCGACTGAGCGCCGTACCGCATGCCCCGACCGGCGGATTCGGAACCGGCCGTGGCCGCCCGTAGACTGCCCGCCCGTGGCACTCACCATCGGAATCGTCGGGCTCCCCAACGCGGGCAAGTCCACGCTCTTCAACGCGCTGACCAAGAACGACGTGCTCGCCGCGAACTACCCGTTCGCCACGATCGAGCCCAACGTCGGCGTCGTCGGGGTGCCCGAGCCGCGGCTGGTCGAGCTGGCGAAGATCTTCGGCTCCGCGCGGATCCTGCCCGCGACGGTCGAGTTCGTCGACATCGCCGGCATCGTCCGCGGGGCGTCCGAGGGCGAGGGGCTCGGCAACAAGTTCCTGTCCCACATCCGCGAGTCGGCCGCGATCTGCCAGGTCACCCGGGTGTTCCGCGACGAGGACGTCACGCACGTGGACGGCGAGGTGAACCCCGCCAACGACATCTCCACGATCCAGACCGAGATGATCCTCGCCGACCTGCAGACGGTGGAGAAGGCGATCCCGAGGCTGGAGAAGGAGGCCAAGGGCAGGAAGGAGCTCGGCCCCGTTGTCGCGGCCGCCAAGGACGCGATGGCCGCCCTGGAGGCCGGCACCCCGATCATCGCCACCGACATAGACCGGCCGTTGATCCGGGAGCTGAGCCTGCTGACGGCCAAGCCGTACATCTACGTCTTCAACTGCGACTCCGACGAGCTCGGCGACGAGGGCCTCAAGCAGAAGATGCGTGACCTGGTCGCGCCGAGCGAGGCGATCTTCCTGGACGCGAAGTTCGAGGCGGAGCTCGTCGAGCTCGGCGACGACGACGAGGCTCGGGCGATGCTCGAGGAGATGGGCGTCGACGAGCCGGGCCTCGACGTGCTCGCCCGGGTCGGCTTCGACACCCTCGGCCTGCAGACCTACCTGACCGCTGGGCCGAAGGAGGCCCGCGCCTGGACGATCCCCAAGGGCGCCACCGCCCCCGAGGCCGCGGGCGTGATCCACACCGACTTCCAGCGCGGGTTCATCAAGGCCGAGATCGTGTCGTTCGACGACCTGGTCGCGGCGGGTTCGATGGCGGCGGCGAAGGCGGCGGGGAAGGTGCGGATGGAGGGCAAGGACTACGTCAT
>NZ_DASSCL010000027.1:0-37169 GCF_035697785.1 Nocardioides sp. | reverse complement strand
CCACGACTTCACCTCGCGCAACCTGACCAAGGCCGGCTACGCCGACAACCCGCTGGAGAACGACGCGCTCGACGAGTACGACGTGCAGCCGGTCGACCTGACCGGGATGACGGTCGAGGCGGTCAAGGAGTTCGGGTTGTCCCGCAAGGACGCCGCGCGGGCGAAGAACATGTTCGCGCTCGGCCTGCTGTCGTGGATGTACGGGCGGCCGACCGAGTCCACGATCTCGTTCCTGGAGCGCCGGTTCGCCAAGGCGCCCGACATCCGCGATGCCAACGTGACGGCGTTCAAGGCGGGCTGGAACTTCGGCGAGACGACCGAGACGTTCGTCGTCCAGTACGAGATCAAGCCGGCCCCGATGAGGACGGGCACCTACCGCAACATCACCGGAAACCTCGCGCTGGCGTACGGCCTGATCGCGGGCTCCACCCAGTCCGGCCTGCCGTTGTTCCTGGGTTCCTACCCGATCACTCCCGCGTCCGACATCCTGCACGAGCTCAGCAAGCACAAGCGGTTCGGTGTCACGACCTTCCAGGCCGAGGACGAGATCGCGGGCGTGGGCGCCGCACTCGGGGCCGCCTTCGGCGGCGCGCTGGGCGTCACGACCACCTCCGGCCCCGGCATCGCGCTGAAGTCGGAGACCATCGGCCTTGCGGTGATGATGGAGCTGCCGCTGCTGGTGGTCGACGTACAGCGAGGTGGCCCCTCGACCGGCCTGCCCACCAAGACCGAGCAGGCCGACCTGCTCCAGGCGATGTTCGGCCGCAACGGTGAGGCTCCGGTGCCGATCATCGCGCCGCGCTCGCCCGCCGACTGCTTCGACGCGGCCGTCGAGGCGACCCGGATCGCGGTCACCTACCGCACGCCCGTGATGCTGCTCTCCGACGGCTACCTCGCCAACGGTTCCGAGCCGTGGGCGATCCCCGACGTGCACGACCTCCCGGTCATCGAGCCGGCCTTCGCCACCGAGACCAACCACACCGGGGTCGACGCCAAGACCGGCGAGGAGACGAAGGAGTTCTGGCCCTACGTCCGCGACGAGAAGACGCTCGCCCGCCCCTGGGCCATCCCGGGCACCCCCGGCCTGGAGCACCGCATCGGTGGGCTCGAGAAGGGCGACGGCCACGGCAACATCTCCTACGACCCGGCCAACCACGACCTGATGGTGCGCACGCGTGCCGCCAAGGTCGAGCGGATCAGCGCGGACCTGCCGCCGCTGGAGGTCGACGACCCCTCGGGCGAGGCCCGGGTGCTGGTGCTCGGCTGGGGCTCGACGTACGGCCCCATCGGCGCCGCCGCCCGCCAGGTCCGCGATGCCGGGCTCAAGGTCGCCCAGGCGCACCTGCGGCACCTGAACCCGTTCCCGAGGGACCTCGGAGACCTGCTCGCGCGGTACGACGCCGTGCTGGTGCCCGAGATGAACCTCGGCCAGCTGTCCATGCTGCTGCGCGCCCGCTACCTCGTGGACGTGCACGGGTACAACCACGTGCGCGGCCTGCCGCTGCGCGCCGCCGAGCTCGCCGAGGCCATCACCGAGCTGATCGAGGTCACCAGCGACGACCGGGCCGACGTGGTCGAGCCGGTCGAGACCGAGGAGGTCGCAAGATGAGCACCACCGAGCTGCCCTTCCCGGGGCTGCCCACCGGGCTGCAGGGGGTTCCGACCGCCGACTCCCCGCAGAACCGCAAGGAGTTCACCTCCGACCAGGAGGTGCGTTGGTGCCCCGGCTGCGGCGACTACGCCGTGCTCGCCGCCGTACAAGGCTTCCTGCCCGACCTCGGGCTCAAGCGCGAGAACATCGTCTTCGTCTCCGGCATCGGCTGCTCGTCGCGGTTCCCCTACTACCTCGACACCTACGGCATGCACTCGATCCACGGGCGTGCCCCGGCGATCGCGACCGGCCTCGCCACCTCCCGGGAGGACCTCTCGGTGTGGGTGGTCACCGGTGACGGCGACGCGCTGTCGATCGGCGGCAACCACCTGATCCACGCGCTGCGCCGCAACGTGAACCTGAAGATCCTGCTGTTCAACAACCGGATCTACGGGCTCACCAAGGGCCAGTACTCCCCCACCAGCGAGCTCGGCAAGGTCACCAAGTCGACGCCGATGGGGTCGCTGGACAACCCGTTCAACCCGGTGTCACTCGCCTTGGGCGCCGAGGCCACCTTCGTGGCGCGCACCATCGACTCCGACCGAAAGCACCTGACGTCGGTGCTGTCGGCCGCTGCCCGGCACCGCGGCACTGCTCTCGTGGAGATCTACCAGAACTGCCCGATCTTCAACGACGGCGCGTTCGACTCGATCAAGGACAACCAGAGCAAGTCCGACGCGCTGATCCCCCTCGTGCACGGCGAGCAGATCCGGTTCGGCGCCGAGGGCCAGTACGGCGTGGTGCGCGACCGGGAGACGGGCCAGGTGTTCGCCGTCGAGGTCGCCGACGTGGACGAGGCCGACCTGCTCGTGCACGACGCCCACGCCGAGGACCCGACGACGGCGTTCGCGCTCTCCCGGCTCACCGACGCGGGCATCCTGACCCGGGCACCGATCGGAATCTTCCGCGAGGTGCGGCACCCGACCTACGACGACCTCGCGCGCGAGCAGGTCGCCACCGCTCGCGCGGGCACCACCAGCGACCAGGAGGCGCTCGCCGGCCTGCTGAGCAGCGGCGACACCTGGACGGTCGCCTGACGTCCTCGGTCGAGCCGTCTCAGTCAGAGGCAAACCGGTTGGTTGCCCCTGACAGGTCACGTAGCCTGCGGGGGTGGCCGAATCGCGACGCGGATACCTGCTCGGGTTCGCCGCATGGGCGATGTGGGGCTTCTTCCCGCTCTACTGGCCGCTCCTCGAGCCTTCCGGCGCCGTCGAGATCCTGGCGCACCGGATCGTCTGGTCGCTGGTGGCGATGGTGGTCGCCGCGGTCGCCGTCCGCCGCCGCTCGGCCCTGCGCGCGACGTTCTCCGACCGACGTACCCGGCACCTCCTCACCGCTGCCGCCGTGCTGATCACGGTCAACTGGGGCACCTACATCTGGGGCGTCAACAACGGGCACGTCGTCGAGACGTCGCTCGGCTACTTCATCAACCCGCTCGTCAGCGTGATGCTCGGCGTGCTGATCCTCGGTGAGCGGATGCGCCGGCTCCAGTGGGTGGCCATCGGGATCGCCGGGCTGGCCGTGCTCGGGCTGGCGGTCGACTACGGGCGGCCGCCGTGGGTGGCGCTGGTGCTGGCGTTCTCGTTCGGCACCTACGGGCTGGTGAAGAAGAAGGCCGGTGCGGGCGCGGTCGAGAGTCTGGTCGTGGAGACCACGCTGATTGCGCCGGTGGCCCTGGCCTACATCGCCTTCCTGACCTTCACGGGCGCGTCGACCTTCGGCGGTAGCGGCACCGGCCACGTCCTGCTGCTCATGGGCACCGGAGTGATCACCGTGCTGCCGCTGCTGTGCTTCGGGGCCGCGGCGACCCGGATCCCGCTGAGCGCGCTCGGCTTGATGCAGTACGTCACGCCGACCGTGCAGTTCATCCTCGGGCTGGTCGTCTTCCACGAGCCGATGCCGCTGACACGGTGGATCGGCTTCTCCGTCATCTGGCTGGCCCTGGTCATGTTCACGGTCGAGGCGCTGGTGCACCGGCGCCGTCACCTCCGGATGGTCCTCGAGGCGTCAGCGGTCTGAACGTGCTCGAAACGGTCGAAGACTCCGAGGGTTTCGTGCTCCCGGGAGTTGGGCACGTCAGGGCCATGTCGTGGTTCAGCGCTTCAACCCAGTCCACAGCGGTCGTGACCGCATCGCGCGACGCCGTGTGGAAGGCGCTCACCGACCCCGGAGTCGTCGCGTCCCTCACCCCGCTGGTCCACGACATCACCGCCTCTGGAGACATTTGGCACTGGCAGATGGCCCGCCTGCCGGTGCTCGGCACCTCTGTGACGCCCGCCTTCACCGAGCAGATGACCTTCACCGACGGGTACCGCATCGAGTACACCCACGCACCGTCCGCCGGCGCTTCCGAGCGCACAGGTGCCGACGGCTGGTACGAGCTCGGCGACACCGAGGACGGCGGCACCCACCTCGCCATCTCACTCACCGTGAAGGTGGAGCTGCCCGCGCCGCGCGCGGCCGGTCCGGCGGTTCGCGCGGCGATGAGCGGCGTCATGGCCACGATGGGCGCAGGGTTCTCCCGCAACCTGTTGAAGCACCTCGACGCCGATTGACCTGGAGCCCGTCGTACCGATCCCGTTGTGCACAAGGGATTCCGGGGCACAGATTCTGTCGGTGGTCACCTCTAGGTTGATCGGTATGGAACCGGTGGTGGACGACCTCGAGCGACAGCGCGTCGCTGCTGCCATCGTCGAGTCCAACGCTGCTCTGCTGGAGGTGGAGGCGCGACAGTTCGTGCTCGCCGCGCAGTGGGCGGATCTCCATCCGATGTCGTCGGGGACGGTGCTGCCGGGCACCGAACGGTCCAGGCGGTACGGCGGCGACGGGACGCCGTTCGCGGGTGAGTTCGCGGCCGCCGAGCTCGGGGTGCTGCTCGGCCGTTCGCACGTCGCCGCGGCCACGGTGATGGCCGACGCCAGGCTCTGGGCGGCCCTCACCGCCGGGCAAGTCCGAGTCTGGCAGGCCCGGCACGTCGCCTCCCGCACCCGGGCCACCGGACTCACACTCGCCCAGGCCCGGCAAGTCGACGAGACCACGACGCCGTACCTGGCCACGCTGCCGTCGGGCCGGTTCGTCGACCTGCTGGAGGCGCGGATCATCGCCGCCGACCCCGACGCCGCCGAACAACGCCGAATCGCAGCCGAGCTGGAGCGGTTCGTGGTCACCGGCCAGTCCAACGAGCACGGACTCAAGACGCTGGTCGCCAAGGCCACCGCGGGCGAGGTGATCTACCTGGTCGCGATGGTGGACCGGATCGCCGAGATCCTCCTCCAGCACGGCGACACCGACCCGGTCGGCACCCGCCGCTCCAAAGCCCTCGGAATTTTGGCGCACCCGGCCCGCGCGCTGGAACTTCTCCGAGGCGACGCCCTGGCGGAAGAGGTCGTCGAGACCACCGCTCCGGAGGTTCCACCGCCGCCGGCCACGTTGTACACCCACGTCTCCCGCGAGTCCGTCGAGTCCGGCGTCGGGGTGGCGCGGATGGAGGGCGTCGGGCCGATCACGATCGGCCAGGCTTCGGAGTTCCTCCGGCATTCTCACGTGACGGTCAAGCCGGTGATCGACCTCGACGCCGACCGTCCGGTGGACTGCTACGAGGTCCCGGGCCGGCTCCGCGAACAGATGCACGTACGCTCCCCGGCCTCGGCGTTCCCGTACTCGTCGGCCACCGGACGCCGGATGGACCTCGACCACACGATCCCCTGGGTCTCGACGGGCTCCACCACCGAGAGCACCGGTCCACCCGGGCAGACCCGGATCGGCAATCTCGGCAAGCTCACCCGGTTCGAACACCGGGTCAAGACCCACGGCAAGGGTTGGCGGCACCGACAACCCGAGCCCGGCGTCCACCACTGGCGGACACCCACGGGTCATGAGTTCACCGTCGACCACACCGGCACGAGGGTCTCGACCACCGAATAGGCGTACGAACGCGCCTTTGCCCAGATCCTCGCGCGCAGCTGAGCTCCGCCCCATCCCGGACGCCTGGAAGGTCGAGGTCGCCCACGGCCGCCTCGGACGCTCCCGTCGTCTGGGTGGAGTCGTTCGAGACCACCACCTCTCCACCGGCACTAGTGCGAAGGCGCCATGGCTGTTGTCCGGTCCCGCTGGGACGATTCAGCAGGGGTCCGGACAGCGGAGGTGATCCCATGCGACATCGGTGGGTGATCTTGCTCGCGTTGATGTGCGTGGCGGCTCTGGTGACAGCCGGCTGTTCGGAGTCTGACTCGGCGAGCTCGGCCCGATCGCAGCCGTCGGCCAGTGCGGGAGGCTCAGATGGACCGGCGTTGAGCCTGGTGGTCATCGGTGACTCCATCCCGTACAACATGGACACGGACTGTCCTGGCTGCACCGGGTTCGTCGATCGTTACGCCAAAGCGCTCGCGAAAGCCACTGGCCGTGAGGTCGAGACGTTGAACTTCTCCGAGCACAACAGTCTGACGCTTCCGATGCTCTTGGAGGAACTGAAGTCCTTCAAGAAGTACTTGCGCAGTGCGGATGCGATCGTCGTGGGTGTCGCGCACAACAGCGTCGCGTTGAATACCGACAAGCCGTGCGGAACTACTTTTGACGAGGCGGCGTCCACCCTCAAGGACTGGTCGAAGGTGACCGCACGTTGCGCCAGGTCCTCGGCGGCGGATTACCGGCCCCAGTACGACCGGCTCTTCTCCACCATCGCGTCCTGGCGTGAAGAGCGTCCCACCCTGTTGCGGGCGATAAACAAGTACAACGACTGGATCGGCTGGCAGGACGCGCACCTGACGGCGGACCAGGAGCACCGTACGGTGTTGGTGCACGACGCATGGAACGAGATGCTCTGCAAGTCCGCGGAGCGGCAGGGATTCGCCTGTGCGGACATCTACCATGCCTTCAATGGTCCTGACGGCACGACGCCATCAGGTGAACTGTTGGCCGCGGACTACACCCACCCCTCAGACGCGGGCAACGCCCGCATCGCGCGAGTGCTGGTGGACCAGGGATTCGAACCATCCGCCGAATAGCACATCCTCACGGAGACATGGGAGCGCCTCAGCCCCGACACAAGTCGGCCACACACTGCAGGGGGCCGCGACGCAAGGTGTAGGTGACGGGTCCGCCGACGGCGGGCGCGTCACCGACGTTGCCCTCAGCGGCCGGCGCGCTGACCCAACCAGGTCGCGACCTGGCGCCGGTTCTGGCCCTCCGTGAACCGGTCGAGGCAGAAGTCGTCGCCGTAGCTCATGAAGTTGTGCACCGGGTCCAGTCCTGCCTTCGGGCAGGTGTCGTCGGCCTCGTTGCAGAAGAAGATGTTGTCGCCGTCGAGCTGCGCCGGTGTGTCGGACACGTGGTCGCCGGGCTCGGAGCAGCCGCCCTCGAAGGTGTGGAAGAGGCCGAGCCAGTGGCCGATCTCGTGGGTGGCGGTGTCGCCGAGGTTGTACGGCGCCGCGCTGCCGCCGGGCATGCTCTCGTTGAGGATCACCAGACCGTCAAGAGCGAGCTCACCGCCGGGGAACGTCGCGTAGCCCAGCAGGCCGCTGCCGAGGCCGGCGATGTACACGTTGAGGTCGGCGTAGCCCCCCTGGTGGAGCGCCCGCTTTGCCTCCTTGGCCTCCACGTCCTCGTCGGTGAAGTCCGGCGTGAGGTTCCAGTCGTACCAGGCGTCGTTTCGGGTCCGGTCGATGCCGACCACCTCGAACCGGAACGGAGAGGGCGCCGCCTCATCCGCTGTGGAGCCGGCGTAGCCCGCATTGATCACGTCCATCTGCTGCGCCACCTGCTGGTCGGTCACGCCGCCCTTGCCGTTCTTCTTGGTGATGATGTGGACGTACGTGCGGATCGTGACCGTCGTCTGCGACTTCAGATCGCCCTGCTTGGTGAGCTTGCCGGAAGCGATGAGCCGGTCGATCTGGCGCTGGAGGTCCGCGTCCATGGAGCGGGCCTCGGCAGCGGTGACGGAGTTGAAGTCCTCGCCGCCGGGGGTGCCGCGCATGGCCCGCGCAGTGGAGATGGTGGAGTCGTCACACTCGGGCGCGGCCGCCGGCGTCGGCGACGCGGTCGCCGAGGCGCCTGCTGAGGACAGACCGAGGGTGGCGAGCAGCGTGAGGCCGAGAAGACCTTGGGTCAGGGGACGACGAACTGCCGAGACGAGATGGCGCATGTGAGGGTCTCTCCAGGGCGCTGGGTGGATTGGGTGGCACCAACCTCTACCACCGGGACGCCCCCGTCAATACCTCACGAATCAGGCGGTTCGGGTGGCGACGATCTCCGCGAAAGTGTCAAGCGCGGCGCGCACCGGCGACCCCTCGGGCAGCACCGTCAGCAGCTGCCGAGCTTCGGCGGCACGCTCGAGCACATAGGCGCGCGCCTCGTCCATCGCGGGATGCTTGCGGAGCAGGCCGAGGGCCTCGGCGTGCAGCGCGTCGTCGCTGAGGTCGGAGCCCAACAGCTCCAGCAGGCGCGCGTCCCCCGGGTCGGTCGACCGCTTGGCGAGCAGGGTGGGCAGCGTGTCCACGCCCTCACGCAGGTCGGTGCCGGGCGTCTTGCCTGACTCGTCGGAGTCGCTGGCGACGTCGAGGATGTCGTCGGAGAGCTGGAACGCCGAGCCGATCATCTCGCCGTACGCCGTCAGCGCCTCCTCCACCTCGCGCGGCGCCCCGGCGAAGCGCGCACCGTACCTGGCGGACGTGGCGATCAGGGAGCCGGTCTTGCCGGCCACCACCCGCAGGTAGTGGTCGAGCGGGTCCGCGCCGTCCTGGGGGCCGAGGGTCTCGAGGATCTGTCCCTCGACCAGCCGGGTGAAGGTCTCGGCCTGGATCCGCACCGCGTCCGCGCCGAGCCGGGCGGTCAGCTCGGAGGACTTCGAGAACAGGAAGTCACCGGTGAGGATCGCCACCAGGTTGTCCCAGCGCGCGTTGGCCGAGTCGGCTCCGCGGCGCAGCGCCGCCTCGTCCATCACGTCGTCGTGGTAGAGCGACGCCAGGTGGGTCAGCTCCACGACGCAGGCCGCGGTGACGATCCCGTCGGCTTCGGGGTCACCGGTCTCCGCGGCGAGCAGGACCAGCAGCGGCCGGAACCGCTTTCCGCCCGCGTGCATGAGATGCCGCGCCGCCTCGGTGACGAACCGCGCCTCGCTCTGCACAGTCGCGTCGAGTTCGGCCTCCACCTCGACCAACCGCTGCCGCAGCCGGGCCTCGAGGCCGGCGTCGAGGATCGGCAACGCCAGCGAGGCCGATGCTTGGCTGGTCACGGGCGTGCTCCTTGGTGCAGCAGAACGGTCAGCGGACGAACTGTCCGGCGGTGGCCGCGAGGTCGAGGACCGGTCCGGGTACGACGCCCAGGGCGGCCGTGGCCGCGAAGCCCACGGCGATCACGATAGTCGTCAGCACCGAGGGCATCACCACGGTGGGCCCCTCCCCGATGGGCTCGGAGAAGTACATCAGCACGATCACGCGGATGTAGAAGAACGCCGCCACCGCGCTGAGCAGGGCTGCGATCACGACCAGCGGCCAGGCGCCGCCCTGCCACGCGGAGGTGAAGACCGCCCACTTGCCCGTGAAGCCACTGGTCAGCGGGATCCCGGCCATGCCGAGCAGGAAGAACGCGAACACCCCTGCGACGAACGGCGACTCCTTGCCGAGGCCGGCCCACCGGGACAGGTGGGTGGCCTCGCCACCGGCGTCCCGGACGACCGTCACGACGGCGAAGGCGCCGATCGTCATGAAGCCGTAGGTCACCAGGTAGAAGAGCACCGCCTGCAGCGAGGACAGCTCGAAGCTGTCGGCCGCGGTGACCGTGTGCAAGCCGACGAAGCCGGTGAGGATGAACCCGGCGTGGGCGATGGAGGAGTAGGCGAGCAGCCGCTTGATGTCGGACTGGGTCAGCGCGAGCACGCAGCCGACCGCCATGGTCAAGATCGCGACGATCCAGATCATCGGGGTCCAGTCCCAACGGGCGCCGCCGAAGGCGACGTAGAACAGTCGCAGCAGCGCGCCGAACGCGGCGATCTTGGTGCAGGCCGCCATGAACGCGGTGACGGCGGTCGGGGCGCCCTGGTAGACGTCCGGCGTCCAGGAGTGGAACGGCGCGGCGCCGACCTTGAACAGCATGCCGACGGCCATCAGCCCGATGCCGCCGAGCAGCAGCGGCTCGGCGCCGATCGTGCCGGAGACCGCCTCGGCGATCTCGCCGAGCTGCATCGAGCCGGCGTACCCGTAGACGAGGGCGACGCCGTAGAGGAAGAACCCGGAGGAGAACGCGCCGAGCAGGAAGTACTTGAGCGCGGCCTCCTGGCTGAGCAGGCGCCGACGCCGGGCGAGACCGCACAGGAGGTATAGCGGCAGCGACAGGATCTCGAGCGCCACGAACATGGTGAGCAGGTCGTTGGACGCGGGGAACAGCATCATGCCGCCGACCGCGAACATCATGAGCGGGAAGACCTCGGTGTGCTCGAGGCCCCGCGTGGACGCCTCGCGTTCGGCCTGCGTGCCCGGTAGCGCGGCCGCCTGGCCCGCGAACGCGGTGACGCCGCCCTCGAGGTGGCGCTCCGCGAACAGCAGCACGCTGGTGAGCGTGAGTACGAGCAGGGTGCCCCAGATGAACACGGTCGGTCCGTCGACGGCGATGGCGCCCTCGGCGGCGATCTGGCCGAAGCCGGCACTGTCGCCGCGCGGCTCGAGGTCCATCGCCACGAGGACGGTCGCGACGATGCCGGCGATCACACCGACGATCGCGAGCAGCGACTGGACCATGTACCGGCGCTCGCGGGGCACGAAGGCCTCCACGAGCACGCCGACGATGGCGATGCCGAAGATGATCAGCATCGGTGAGAGCAGGCTGTACTCGATGCTCGGCTTGGAGAACTCCACGGTGTTCTCGGGCAGCTCCACCCCCAGCCGGGGCGCCGCGGCGAGGATCGACATCACTGGTTTGACTCCTCTTCAGCGGCCGCCGGAACGGCCGGCTCGGGGTCGGTCACACCGACCTGTTCGAGCGTGTCCCCGACGGCCGGGTTGATGATCGCGGTGAGCGGCTTCGGGAAGAAGCCGAGCACGACGATCAGCAGCAGGAGCGGCGCAAGCGCGCCGATCTCCCGGAGGTTCAGGTCCTTCATGCCGGCGACGGCGGGCTGGGTGGGTCCGGTCATGGTCCGCTGGTACATCAGCAGGATGTAGATGGCCGCCAGCACGATGCCGAGGACGGCGAACACGGCGTACCACCAGTTGTAGGCGAACGTGCCGACGAGGACCAGGAACTCGGAGATGAACGGCGACAGGCCGGGCAGCGACAGCGACGAGAGCCCGGCGAGGAGGAACGTGCCGGCGAGCACCGGGGCGACCTTCTCGACGCCACCGAAGTCGCCGACGAGCTGCGACCCGCGCCTGCGGATCAGGAAGCCGGTCACCAGGAACAGCGCGGCCGTCGACAGCCCGTGGTTGAACATGTACAGGGTCGAGCCGGTCTGTCCGTAGCTGTTGAGCACGAAGATGCCCATCACGATGAAGCCGAAGTGCGACACCGACGTGTAGGCGATCAGCCGGGGGATCGAACGCTGCCCGATGGCCACCAGGCCGCCGTAGAGGACGCTGATGACGGCCAGCACCAGCACCACGGGCGTGGCCCACTCCGAGGCCTCGGGAAACAGTCCCAGGCAGAACCGGATCATCCCGAAGGTGCCGATCTTGTCGAGGATGCTCACCAGCAGCACGGACGTGCCCGGGGTCGCCTCCTGCGCCACGGTGGGGAGCCAGGTGTGCACCGGGAACATCGGCGCCTTGATCGCGAAGGCGATGAAGAACCCGAGGAACAGCCACCGGCCGATCTCGGTGTCGAGCCCGGCGGTGACCGGGGCCAGCTCGGTGATGAGGTACGTCGGACCCGCGTCCGAGTCCGCCGACACGACGTACAAGCCGACGACGGAGGCGAGCATGAGCAGGCCGCCGAGCAGGGAGAACAGCAGGAACTTGACGGCGGCGTACGCCCGGCGGGGACCGCCGAAGCCGCCGATCAGGAAGTAGATCGGGATCAACGTCGCCTCGAACAGCACGTAGAAGAGGAAGACGTCCATCGCCGCGAACACGCCGATGGCGAGGCCCTCGAGCGCGAGCATCCACGCGAAGAACGAGCTCGAGCCCCAGCGACCGGTGTCACCGTCGCGCCACGAGGCGAGGATGACGACCGGAACGAGGATCGCGGTCAGGATCAGCA
This sequence comes from Nocardioides sp., assembly GCF_035697785.1. Classification (GTDB taxonomy): domain Bacteria; phylum Actinomycetota; class Actinomycetes; order Propionibacteriales; family Nocardioidaceae; genus Nocardioides_B. The sequence goes on along the minus strand of NZ_DASSCL010000027.1, from coordinate 25,333 downwards.
GGGTCAGGCCGATCCCGTCGACGCCGACTGCGTAGTGGGCGCCGAAGGCCTCGATCCAGTTGTGCTCCTCGACGAACTGGTAGCGCTCGCCGTTGACCTGGTAGCCGAAGCCGATGAGGCCGACGAGGACAAGGGTCGCCAGGGAGAAGCCGAGCGCGACCTTCTGGGGAAGGTCGTTCCGGGAGGGCAGCAGGGCCACGACCACCGCGCCGACGATCGGCAGCAGCAGGGACGCGGTCAACCAGGGAAACACTCAGGACACCAGCCTTCGGCTCACGAGCTCGTGCTGCAGGACAGGGAGGTTCATGTCAGGTTCACCGCCAGGAGCGCGACGACGACGAGCAGCGAGCCGCCGAGCACCGAGAGGGCGTAGGACCGGACGTAGCCGGTCTGCAGCCGGCGGAAGCGCGCGGACATCCCGGCGAACGCGGCGCCGGTGCCGTCGACGGCCCCGTCCACGCCACGGTCGTCGAAGGCGATCAGCCCGGTCACGAAGCGGTCACCCGGCCGCATCAGCAGCTCCTCGTTGAGCGCGTCGCCGTAGAGGTCGGCGCGCGCGGCCCGGGTCACGAAGGACACGTTGGTCGGCGCGACCCGTGGGACCTCGGACTTGCCGACGGTGAGCCAGGCGATGGCCACGCCGACCGCGACCACCACGGTGATGATCAGGCTGTAGACGATCGGCGAGAACGCGAGCTCGTGGTGCTGCGTCACGCCGACGACCGGGTCGAGCCAGTCGACGATCCAGTCGCCGAGCACCAGCAGGCCGCCGAAGACGGACAGGGCGGCGAGCACGATCAGCGGGACGGTCATGATCTTGGGCGACTCGTGCGGGTGCACGCCCTCCTCCCACCGCTTCTTGCCGAAGAACGTCATCAGCATCAGACGGGTCATGTAGAACGCGGTGATGCCGGCTCCGACGAGCGCGGCCAGGCCGATGACGAGGTTCTCGCCGAACGCCGCCTCGATGATCCGGTCCTTGGACCAGAAGCCGGAGAAGCCCGGGAACCCGATGATCGCGAGGTAGCCCATCGAGAAGGTCAGGAAGGTGACCGGGACCGCCTTCTGCAGCGCGCCGTAGTGCCGCATGTCGACCTGGTCGTTCATCGCGTGCATGACCGACCCGGCGCCGAGGAAGAGCCCGGCCTTGAAGAAGCCGTGGGCGTAGAGGTGGGCGAGCCCGGCCACGTAGCCGGCCGGGCCGAGGCCCACGGCGAGGAACATGTTGGCCTTGAAGAAGCCGTGCGCGAGCAGGTGGAAGATCGCGAACGCGTAGCCGAACGGCCCGAACCCGGCGGCCAGCATCATGTAGCCGATCTGGCTCATCGTCGAGCCGGCGAGCACCTTCTTGATGTCGTCCTTGGCGCAACCGATGATCGCGCCCCACAGGAGCGTGACGACACCCACGATGACGACCGCCGTCTGTGCGACCTCGGTGTAGTCGTAGATGAAGTTCGACCGCACGACCAGGTAGACACCGGCGGTCACCATGGTCGCCGCGTGGATCAGCGCCGAGACCGGGGTCGGGCCCTCCATGGCGTCGAGCAGCCAGGACTGCAGCGGGACCTGGGCGGACTTGCCGCAGGCGGCGAGCAGGAACAGCAGACCCAGTGCGGTGAGGGTGGCCTGCTCGGCTTCGCCGGCGACGGCCGAGATGCCCGCGAACGCGGTCGTCCCGAAGGTCGCGAACGCCAGCATGGTGCCGAGCGCCATGCCGATGTCGCCGACGCGGTTCACCACGAACGCCTTCTTGGCGGCGACCGCGGCGGACGGCTTGTGCTGCCAGAAACCGATCAGCAGGTACGACGCGAGGCCGACACCCTCCCAGCCGAGGAAGACACCGAGGTAGTTGTCGGCAAGCACCAGCAGGAGCATCGCGGCGACGAACAGGTTGAGGTAGCCGAAGAAGCGCGCCCGACGCTCGTCGTGTGCCATGTAGCCCACGGAGTACACGTGGATAAGCCCGCCGACGCCCGTGATCAGCAGCAGGAACACCGCCGACAGCGGGTCGTAGAGCAGCGACATGTCAGCGGTGAAGCCGCCCGCATCCACCCAGGTGTAGAGGAACTGCGAGACGCTCCGGTCGTCGGCGTCCCGACCGAGCAGAGCGAAGAACGCCAGCAGGCTGATCACGAACGACGCGAGGACGGTCGCACAGCCGAGCAGGTGCGCCCAGGCGCGCGTGCGGGTGCCGCCGGCGACCAGGATCACCGCGGCGCCGAGGGCCGGCAGCGCGATGATCAGCCACAACAGGGACAGCACACCGTCCGCCGCGGTGGGGTCGATCACGGGCACGGTGCCCTCGTGTGCCTCCTCCGAGAGCAGGATCAAGGCAGAGCTGGTCACAGACACCGACACCCCTAGTACTTCAGCAGGCTCGCGTCGTCGACCGAGGCCGAGCGTCGCGTGCGGAAGATGGTCATGATGATGGCGAGGCCGACGACGACCTCCGCGGCGGCGACGACCATGACGAAGAAGGCGCCAACCTGTCCGTCGAGGTTGCCGTGGACTCGCGAGAAGGTCACCAGCGCCAGGTTGCTCGCGTTGAGCATGAGCTCCACGCACATGAACACGACGATGGCGTTGCGGCGGGTGAGCACGCCGATGCAGCCGATCGTGAACAGGATCGCGGAGAGGGCGAGGAAGGGTGTCGGGTCCATCACTTCACCTCGTCGTTCTCGTCCTCGGCGGGCGGGACGGACTCCCCGGGAGCGCCCGGGCGGACGCTGCCCTCCTCGCGCATCGAGCGGGTGAGCTCGTCGATGTCGTCGGCCAGCGCCGGCGCTGAACGCACGGTGCCCCGGGCGACCAGCAGCCGCGACACCGACGTCTCGGCCGGGGTCCCGTCGGGGAGCAGTGCCGGGGTGTCCACGGCGTTGTGACGGGCGAACACGCCGGGCGACGGCAGCGGCCCGAGGTGCTTGCCGTGGTCGACGTAGTCACGCATCCGCTGCGCGGCCAGGTCGGCCTGCGTCTGCTTGGGCGTCAGCCGCTCGCGGTGCGCGAGCACCATGGCGCCGATGGCTGCGGTGATCAGCAGCGCGCTGGTCGCCTCGAACGCGAAGACGTAGTTCGAGAACAGCAGCTGGGCGAGCCCCTGCACGTTGCCGTCGGCGTTGGCGACGTCGAGACCCACGGTCGCCCCGATGGTGACCTGGGCGACCCCGAGGACGAGCACGGCGCCGAACAGCAGGCCGACGATCGTGGCCGCGAGCCGTTGTCCCTTGATCGTCTCGACGACCGAGTCGGAGGCGTCCACGCCGACGAGCATCAGCACGAACAGGAACAGCATGAGGATCGCGCCGGTGTAGACGATGATCTGGACCGCGAACAGGAAGGGGGCGTCCTGCACGGCGTAGAGGATCGCCAGCCCGATCATCACGACCGCCAGCAGCAGGGCCGCGTGCACGGCCTTGCGGGCGAACAGGATGCCGAGGGCCGCGGCGACCATCACCGGTGCCAGGAGCCAGAAGGTGACCACGGAGATCAGGCCTCGCTCTCGGAACGCGGACGCTCGCCGGCGCCGTGCGGCCGGAAGGAGCCGCGGTAGTAGTCGCCCTCGTCCTCACCGAGGAGCATGGCGTGCGGCGGCTGCTCCATGCCGGGCAGCAGCGGGGCGAGCAGGTCCTGCTTCTCGTAGATGAGGTCCGCCCGGTTGTCGTCGGCGAGCTCGTACTCGTTGGTCATCGTCAGGGCACGGGTCGGGCACGCCTCGATGCACAGGCCGCACAGGATGCAGCGCAGGTAGTTGATCTGGTAGACGGCCCCGTAGCGCTCGCCCGGCGAGAACCGACCGGAGCCCTCCCCGGTGTCGTCGACGTTGGACGCACCCTCGACGTAGATCGCGTCGGCCGGGCACGCCCAGGCACACAGCTCGCACCCGATGCACTTCTCCAGCCCGTCCGGCCAGCGGTTGAGCTGGTGCCTGCCGTGGAACCGGGGCGCGGTCGGCTTCTTCTCGAACGGGTACTGCTCGGTGACGACCTTCTTGAACATGGTCCGGAAGGTGACGCCGAAACCCGCGACCGGGTCCCAGAACTGTTCCTTGAGCGTGGGCATCAGGGCTGCTCCCTAGTGTCTGTTGGGCGCGCGATGTCTTGACGTGCCTCGCGGAGCGTGACCGACGTACGGCCCTGGACGGCGGGACCGGGCATCGGCGGGACAGGGTAGCCGCTGGCGAACGCGTCGAACGCCTCGCCGTCGGCACCGACCCTCTCGCGCCCTGCCTCCTCGTCCTCCTCGACGCCACCGCCGACGAAGAAGAGCACCAGGAACAGCACCGCGACCACGCCGATGGCGGCGAGCAGGTAGCTGCGGTCGATGCCACCCTCGAGGCTGATCGCGCGGATCGTGGCCACCGCGACGATCCAGACGAGGGCCACCGGGATCAGCCGCTTCCAGCCGAACTTCATGAACTGGTCGTAGCGCAGCCGGGGCAGTGTCCCGCGCAGCCAGATGAAGATGAAGATGAAGATCATCACCTTGGCGATGAACCACAGCACCGGCCAGAAGCCCTCGTTGGCGTTGTCCCAGAGCGAGAGCGGCCACGGGGCACGCCAGCCGCCGAGGAACAACGTGGTGGCGAGCGCGGAGACGGTCACCATGTTGACGTACTCGGCGAGGAAGAACAGCGCGAACTTCAGCGAGGAGTATTCGGTGTGGAAGCCGCCGACGAGCTCGCCCTCTGCCTCCGGCAGGTCGAACGGCGCGCGGTTGGTCTCGCCGACCATCGCGATCAGGTAGATCACGAACGACGGGATCAGGATCAGGCCGAACCACAGCCGTTCCTGGCTGGCCACGATCTCCGACGTCGACATGGAGCCGGCGTAGAGGAACACCGCGACCAGCGAGAGGCCCATCGCGACCTCGTAGGAGATCATCTGCGCGGAGCTGCGCAGGCCGCCGAGCTGGGAGTACGTCGACCCGGACGACCAGCCGCCGAGCACGATCCCGTAGATGCCGATCGACGCCACCGCGAGGATGAACAGCACCGCCACCGGCATGTCGGTGAGCTGCAGGGGGGTGGTCCGGTCGGTGAACGGCACGTCCACCTCGGGCCCGAACGGGATCACCGCGAACGCCAGGAACGCCGGCACCGTGGAGAGCACCGGGGCGAGCAGGAAGACGGCCTTGTCGGCCGCCTTGGGGATGATGTCCTCCTTCAGCGCCAGCTTCACGCCGTCGGCGAGCGACTGCAGCAGCCCGAAGGGGCCGTTGACGTTGGGACCGATGCGGTGCTGCATCCGTGCCACGACCCGGCGCTCGAACCAGATGTTGAACAGCGTCAGCAGCACCAGGAGCACGAAGATCAGGACCGACTTGATCAGCACGAGCCACCACGGGTCCGTGCCGAAGAGCGACAGGTCGTCGGCGGCCATGGTGATCGAGCCGCTGGCCGCGGTGATCGGGATCATGCCGCACCTCCCTCGATGGAGACGGTCGTCCCGGCACTTGCGCCGAGGTCACGGTTGACGTTGATGCCGTCGGAGTTCGCCGGCAGCCAGACGACGCCGTCGGCCACGTCGGCGACACCGACCGGGACCGTCGCCGCGCCCGTGGGGCCGGTGAGGGTGACGTTGGCTCCGGCCTGCACACCGAGCCCGGCGAGGGTCGCGGCGGAGACGAGGGCGACCGCCGCGCGGCCGGTGGCCTTGAGGTAGTCGTCACCGTCGAGCATCGACCCGTCGTCGATCATCTGCTTCCAGGTGGCCAGTCGGAGCCCGTCGCCCCCGGTGGCGGAACCGCCCCGGGTCGTCGAGTCCGAGACCGGTGCGGCGACGCGGGCCCCGTCCCACGGGCCGATCTCGGCCAGCTCGGCGCGGGCACCCTCGACGGTCTTGAAGCCGAGGCCGGCGCCGAGCTCGTCTGCGATGCCGGACAGCACGCGCAGGTCCGGAAGCGCGTGCGACTCGACCAGCACCTTCTCGAAGGGCCGCGGGCGACCCTCCCAGGTGAGGAACGTGCCGGCCTTCTCGGCGACCGTGGCCACCGGGAACACCACGTCGGCGGCCCGGGTCACGTCGGTCTCGCGCAGCTCGAGGCTGACCACGAACGACGCGGCCTCCACGGCCGCGCGGGTGGCGGCTGGGTCCGCGGTGTCGTCAGGGTCGACACCGGCGACGAGCAGCCCGCCCAGGTCGCCCGACATCGCGGCGGCGACGATCCCCGTGGCGTCGCGGCCGGGCTCGTGGCCGATCGTCGTACCCCACACGGTGCCGATGTCGACGCGCGCCGAGGCGTCGTCGACCGGACGGCCGCCGGGCAGCAGGGTGGGCAGGCATCCCGCCTCCACCGCGCCGCGGTCCCCCGCGCGACGCGGCACCCAGGCCAGGCGCGCGCCGGTCGTGCCGGCGAGCGCCAGCGCGGCGGAGAGCGCACCGGGCACGGAGGCGAGCCGCTCCCCGAGCAGCAGGATGCCCCCCGAGTCGAGTGCGACCTCACCGTCGTTCGCGAGCGCCTCGAGCGCGGCGGCCTCGTCTCCCGGCGCGGTGCGGATCAGCGTGCCGTGCATCTTGGCGAGGCCACGGGACGTGTACGGCGCGACGCTCCAGACCTTGAGCCCCTTGCGGGCGGCCTTGCGCAGCCGGAGGAACACCGTGCCGGCCTCGTCCTCGGGCTCGAGCCCGGCCAGCACGACCTTGTTGGCGCGCTCGAGGTCCTCGAACGTGACGCCGAGACCGCTGCCCGCGACGGTCGAGGCCAGGAAGGCCTCCTCCTCCGGGGAGTGCGCGCGGGCGCGGAAGTCGATGTCGTTGGTGCCCAGGGCGACCCGGGCGAACTTCGCGTAGGCGTAGGCGTCCTCGACGGTGAGCCGGCCGCCGGTGAGCACCCCGACCGGGCCGGCGGCCCGCAGCCCGCGGGCGGCGACGATGAACGCCTCCGGCCAGGACGCGGCGCGCAGCTCCCCGGTCTCCTCGTCGCGGACGAGCGGGTGGGTGAGCCGGTCGGCCTGGCGGGCGTAGGTGAACGCGAAGCGGTCCTTGTCGGTGATCCACTCCTCGTTGACCTGCGGGTCCTCGCCGGACAGGCGTCGCACCACCTTGCCGCGCCGGTGGTCGACACGGATCGCCGAACCACACGCGTCGTGCTCGGCGACCGAGGGCGTGGACACCAGGTCGAACGGGCGGGCGCGGAAGCGGTACGCCGCGGACGTCAATGCGCCGACCGGGCAGATCTGGATCGTGTTGCCGGAGAAGTAGGACTCGAACGGCTCCTTCTCGTAGATGCCGACCTGCTGGAGCGCACCGCGCTCGATCAGCGCGATGAACGGGTCACCGGCGATCTGCTCCGAGAAGCGGGTGCAGCGCGCGCACAGCACACAGCGCTCCCGGTCGAGGAGCACCTGTGCGGAGATGTTGATCGGCTTGGGGAAGGTGCGCTTGGACTCGACGAAGCGGCTCTCGCCGCGACCGTTGCTCATCGCCTGGTTCTGCAGCGGGCACTCCCCACCCTTGTCGCAGACCGGGCAGTCGAGCGGGTGGTTGATCAGCAGCTGTTCCATGACGCCCTGCTGCGCCTTGTCGGCGATCGGCGAGGACACCTGGGTGTTGACGACCATGCCGTCGGAGGCGGCCAGGGTGCAGGAGGCCTGCGGCTTCACGCGCCCGGGTGGGCCCATCATCGTGCGCGGCTCGCCGTCCGGTCCCGGCAGGGCGACCTCGACGAGGCACTGCCGGCAGGCTCCGACGGGTGCCAGCAGCGGGTGGTCGCAGAACCGCGGGATCTGCACACCGACCTGCTCGGCGGCGCGGATCACCAGCGTGCCCTTGGGGACGCTGACCTCGATGCCGTCGATGGTCAGGGTGACCAGGTCGGTCCTCTCGACCTGCCCGTCGGCTGTCGAGCCCGTCGAGACGCCGGACTTGTTGGCTGAGATCGTCATGCCGTGACTCCTGCAGGTGCGAACAGGGTGGACCTGGCGTGGTCGAACGGGCAGCCGCCGTGCTCGAAGTGCGCGACGTACTCGTCGCGGAAGTACTGGATCGACGACGAGATCGGGCTGACCGCGCCGTCGGCCAGGGCGCAGAACGACCGTCCGAGGATGTTGTCGCACTGGTCGAGGATCTGCTCGAGGTCGGCCTCGCTGCCCTCACCCTTCTCCAGACGCGCCAGCGTCTGCACCAGCCACCAGGTGCCCTCGCGGCAGGGCGTGCACTTGCCGCAGGACTCGTGCTTGTAGAACTCGGTCCAGCGCAGCACCGCGCGGACGACGCACGTGGTGTCGTCGAAGATCTGCAGCGCCTTGGTGCCGAGCATCGAGCCGGCGGCGCCGACGGCCTCGTAGTCGAGGGGTACGTCGAGGTGCTCGGCCGTGAGGAGCGGCGTGCTGGAGCCACCGGGGGTCCAGAACTTCAGCTCGTGACCCTCGCGCACGCCCCCGGCCAGGTCGAGCAGCTCACGCAGGGTGATCCCGAGAGGTGCCTCGAACTGACCCGGCCTGGTCACGTGGCCGGACAGGGAGTAGAGGGTCATGCCCTTGCTCTTCTCCGTCCCCATCGCGCTGAACCAGTCGGGTCCGTTGGTCACGATCGAGGGCACGGTGGCGATCGACTCGACGTTGTTGATCACCGTCGGGGACGCGTACAGGCCGGCCACGGCCGGGAACGGCGGACGCAGCCGCGGTTGTCCGCGGCGACCCTCCAGGGAGTCGAGCAGTGCCGTCTCCTCGCCACAGATGTACGCACCGGCGCCGGCGTGCACGATGACGTCGAGGTCGTAACCGGAGCCGTGGATGTCCTTGCCGAGGTGGCCGGCCAGGTAGGCCTCCTGCACGGCGCGCTGCAACCGCCGGATCACGTGCAGCACCTCACCGCGCACGTAGATGAACGCGGTGTGGGCGCGGATCGCGAAGGAGCTGATGATGACCCCCTCGACGAGGGTGTGCGGGCTGGCCATCATCAGCGGGATGTCCTTGCAGGTGCCCGGCTCCGACTCGTCGGCGTTGACGACGAGGTACTTCGGGTTGGGGTTGTCCTGCGGGATGAAGCCCCACTTCAGGCCGGTCGGGAAGCCGGCGCCGCCACGACCACGCAGGCCGGAGTCCTTGACCAGTTCGACGAGAGCGGCCGGCTCCATCCCCAGCGCCGTCTTCAGCGCCTCGTAGCCGCCCGAGCGCTCGTAGGCCTCCAGGGTCCAGGACCTCTCGGTGTCCCAGTTGGCCGAGAGGACCGGGGTCAGCACGGTCACTGGTCAGCTCCCTTCGGCGCTGTCTGGTCGGTGTCCGGCTCGGCTCCGTCGGACGGGAACCATCCGCGCTCACGAGCGATCTCGAGACCGACCAGGCTGGCCGGGCCGGCGGCGGGGCCCTCATCTGCGAGGTCGTCGGGGAACCCGGCGAGCACGCGCTCGGCCTCACGCCACGTGCAGATCCGCGGACCCCGGGTCGAGTGGACCTCCTTGCCCTCCCGCAGGTCGTCGACGAGCTGCGTGGCGGACTCGGGGGTCTGGTTGTCCATGAACTCCCAGTTGACCATCACGACCGGAGCGAAGTCGCACGCGGCGTTGCACTCGACGTGCTCCAAGGTGACGCTCTTCTCGTCGCCGGACGGCACGGTCGTCTCGTCGTTCCCGATGTCGAGGTGGTCCTTGAGGCGGTCGAAGATGGCGTCGCCACCCATGACCGCGCAGAGCGTGTTGGTGCAGACGCCGACGTGGTAGTCGCCGACCGGGCGCCGCTTGTACATCGTGTAGAAGGTCGCGACACCCGACACCTCGGCGGCGGAGATGCCGAGGATGTCGGCGCATGCCTCGATGCCGCGCGGCGTGACCCGGCCCTCGACGCTCTGCACGAGGTGCAGCATCGGGAGCAGACCGGAGCGCGCCTGCGGGTAGCGGGCCGCGATCTCTCGCAGCTCGCCGAGGGTCTTCTCGTCGAGCGGTCCGTCCTGGAGCTGCTGTGTCACCGGTCCACTCCTCCCATCACGGGATCGATCGACGCGATCGCGACGATGACGTCGGCGACCATGCCGCCCTCACTCATCACCGACGTCGCCTGCAGGTTGGTGAACGACGGGTCTCGGAAGTGGGCACGGAAAGGCCGGGTGCCGCCGTCGGAGACGACGTGGGCGCCGAGCTCGCCGCGCGGCGACTCGATCGGGACGTACGCCTGCCCGGCCGGGACCCGGAAGCCCTCGGTGACCAGCTTGAAGTGGTGGATCAGGGCCTCCATCGACTCGCCCATGATGTGCCGGATGTGGTCCATGCTGTTGCCCATGCCGTCGGTGCCGACGGCGAGCTGGCTGGGCCAGGCGATCTTCTTGTCGGCCACCATGACCGGAGCGCCCTCGAGGTCGCCGAGCCGGTCGGCGCACTGCTGGACGATCCGCAGGGACTCCCACATCTCGTCGAGACGGATCCGGAACCGGCCGTAGGCGTCGCTGGTGTCCCAGGTGACGACTTCGAAGTCGTAGTCCTCGTAGCCGCAGTAGGGCTGGGTCTTGCGCAGGTCCCAGGGGTAGCCGGTGGAGCGCAGCACCGGTCCGGTGAGTCCGAGCGCGAGACAGCCGGCCAGGTCGAGGTGGCCGACGTCCTGGAGCCGGCCCTTGAAGATCGGGTTGGCGTTGCAGAGGTCGGCGTACTCCGGAAGGCGCTTCTTCATCAACGTGATGAAGTCGCGGATCTGGTCGAGCGCACCGGGCGGCATGTCCTGCGCGACACCGCCGGGGCGGATGAACGCGTGGTTCATGCGCAGGCCGGTGATCAGCTCGAAGAGGTCGAGCACCAGCTCGCGCTCGCGGAAGCCGATCGTCATCACGGTCAGCGCACCGATCTCCATGCCGCCGGTGGCGATGGCGACGAGGTGGCTGGAGATCCGATTGAGCTCCATCAGGAGGACGCGCATGACCTGCGCCTTCTCCGGGATGTCGTCCTCGATGTCGAGGAGCCGCTCCACGCCGAGAACGTAGGTCGCCTCGTTGTGGAACGGCGCCAGGTAGTCCATCCGGGTGCAGAACGTGACGCCCTGGGTCCAGGAGCGGAACTCCATGTTCTTCTCGATGCCGGTGTGCAGGTAGCCGATGCCACATCGGGCCTCGGTGACCGTCTCACCCTCGAGCTCGAGGATCAGCCGGAGCACGCCGTGGGTCGAGGGATGCTGCGGCCCCATGTTGACGACGACCCGGTCGTCGCCCTCGTCGGCGATGCCCGAGACGACGGAGTCCCAGTCCTGGCCGGTGACGGTGAAGACGCGGCCCTGGGAGGTCTCGGACGCGCCGGCGTACAGGTCCTCGTTGGATCCGGTGGTGGTCATCGGGGCCCCCGCGGAAGTGCGAGCGAAGCGAGCAGTTTCGTGGGGTGAGTCATGAGTAGCTCCTGCGGACGTCGGGCGGTGGGACGGTCGCGCCCTTGTACTCGACGGGGATGCCCCCCAATGGGTAGTCCTTCCGCTGCGGGTGGCCCGGCCAGTCGTCCGGCATCTCGATGCGGGTGAGCGACGGGTGGTTGTCGAAGACGATCCCGAAGAAGTCGTAGGTCTCGCGCTCGTGCCAGTCGCTGGTCGGGTATACCGACACGATCGACGGGATGTGCGGGTCGGCGTCGGGGCAGGTCACCTCGAGCCGGATCCGTCGGTTGTGGGTCATCGAGAGCAGGTGGTAGACGGCGTGCAGCTCACGGCCCGCGTCGTCGGGGTAGTGCACCCCGGACACCCCGGAGCAGAACTCGAAGCGGAGCTTGTCGTCGTCGCGCAGCAGCTGCGCGGTGGCGACCAGGTCGTCGCGGCGTATGAAAAGGGTGATCTCGCCGCGATGCACGACGACCTTCTCGATGGCCGTGGTGTTGCCCTGCCCGGTGAGCGCGGCTTCGAGCGAGTCGGCGAAGTCGTCGAACCAGCCGCCGTAGGGACGGACGGTGCCGCCCGGCATGGCGACCGGGCGGGTCAGACCGCCGTAGCCGGACGTGTCACCGCTGCCCTGGACACCGAACATCCCGCGGCGGACCCCGATGACCTCGGGCTGCAGCTGCTCCGGCTCGACCGGGAGGGCGTTCTCCGGGGCGTTGTCGGTTGCGTCGGGCTCGGTGCCGGGGGTGACCTCGTCGCTCTTGGCGAGCGTCTCGTCGGGGGTGGGACCGGTCTTGTCGTCGCTCACCTCAGCAGACCCTTCATCTCGGAGGTCGGCAGCGCGCGCAGCGCGTCGTTCTCGTCCTGCTCGATCTCGGCGAGACGGTTGCTGCCGAGCTTGGTGCTCTGCACCTGCGCGTGCAGCTTGAGGATGGCGTCGATGAGCATCTCGGGGCGAGGCGGGCAGCCGGGGAGGTACATGTCGACCGGTACGACGTGGTCGACCCCCTGCACGATCGCGTAGTTGTTGAACATGCCCCCCGAGCTCGCGCAGACGCCCATGGCGAGCACCCACTTGGGGTCGGGCATCTGGTCGTAGATCTGGCGCAGCACCGGCGCCATCTTCTGGCTGACCCGGCCGGCGACGATCATCAGGTCGGCCTGCCGGGGCGAGGCCCGGAAGACCTCCATGCCGAAGCGCGCGAGGTCGTAGCGGGGCCCGCCGGAGGTCATCATCTCGATGGCGCAGCAGGCCAGGCCGAACGTGGCGGGCCAGAACGACGCCTTGCGCATGTAGCCGGCGACGCCCTCGACGGTCGTCAGCAGGACGCCGCTGGGGAGCTTCTCCTCGACACCCAACTCAGATCACTCCTTCGACACTCGCGCGGATGGACGGGTCGACCGCCGGACGGACGGGTGGACCGCCGATGCTGATCAGTCCCACTCGAGCCCCCCACGCTTCCAGACGTAGGCGTAGGCGACGAAGACGGTGAGGATGAACAACACCATCTCGACCAGGCCGAACATGCCCATCGCGTCGAAGTGCACGGCCCACGGGTACAGGAACACGATCTCGATGTCGAAGACGATGAACATCATCGCGGTGATGTAGTACTTCACCGGGAACTTGCCACCGCCCAGCGCCTGCGGGGTCGGCTCGATGCCGCACTCGTAGGAGTCGAGCTTGGCGCGGTTGTAGCGCTTCGGGCCGACGACAGCACTCATCACCACCGAGAACACCGCGAAGCCACCGGCCAGCAGCATCAGTCCGAGAACCGGTGCGTAGAGCTCCATTCCCGTGTCCCTCCTGTCGATCGTGCGTCGTGCTGATCGTGCATGGTCGTGCGGTCCGGCGTCAGGCTGCGGGTGCCACCTTCGCCAACGCGTTGATGACCCGGTCCGACACGTCCCCGTCGCGCGGGTCGGTGAGGTTGGCCATCAGCTTCAACATGAACTTCATCAAGGTCGTGCGCGGCAGGCCGTACCGGGTGGCCTGCTTCATGAAGGTCGGGTTGCCGATCATCTTGGCGAAGACGCGGCCGAGCGTGAAGTACCCGCCGTACGCCGACTCGAGCTCGGCGGCGTAGCCCTGCAGGATCCGCTCGCGCGCGGGGCCCTCTGGCGTGGCCAGCGCCTGCACCACCGTCTCGGCGGCGATGTGCCCCGACTCGAGTGCGTAGTCGATGCCCTCACCGTTGAACGGGTTGACCATGCCACCCGAGTCTCCGGCGAGCAGCACGCCGCGGGTGTAGTGCGGCTTGCGGTTGAAGCCCATCGGCAGCGCGGCCGAGCCGATCCGGCCGACGCGGTTCTCGTCGCGGAAGCCCCACTCCTCAGGGGTGTTCGCGAGCCAGCGCTGCAGGACGTCCTTGTAGTCGACGTGCTGGAACGCCTTCGAGGTGTTGAGGATGCCGAGCCCGACGTTGGCGGTGCCGTCACCCACGCCGAAGATCCACCCGTAGCCGGGCAGCAGGTCGCTCTGCCCGGGGGTGCCGTCCCAGAGCTCGAGCCACGACTCCATCCACGCGTCGTCGTGGCGCGGCGTCTCGTAGTAGGCGCGCACCGCGACGCCCATCGGGCGGTCCTCACGGCGCTGGAGGCCGAGGGCGATGGCGATCCTGGCGGAGACGCCGTCGGCGGCGATCACGACGGGCGCGCGGAACTCGAGGTCGTCCCCAAGGGCTCCGATGCGCCGGCCGCTGTCGTCGAGCGGCTTGGCGGTGACGCCGACCACCCGGCCGGAGCGCTCGTCGACCAGTGGTCCGGTGACCGCCGTGCGCTCCATCAGCCGGGCGCCGGCCTTCTGCGCGTGCCGGGCGAGGATCTCGTCGAAGTCCATCCGGGTGCGGACCATGCCGTACGGCGGGAACGACGCGAGCTCGGGCCACGGCAGCTCGAGGCGGTGGCCGGCGCCGACGATGCGCAGGCCCTGGTTGCGGGCCCACCCTGGGGCATCGAGGTCGAGACCCATCGCGACGAGCTGGCGCACGGCGCGCGGGGTGAGGCCGTCGCCGCAGATCTTGTCGCGCGGGAACGCCGACTTCTCCAGCAGCAGCACGTCGACACCGGCCTGCGCGAGGTGGAACGCGGCCGAGGAGCCGGCCGGTCCGGCACCGACGACGATGACGTCGGCGGCCGCTGCGTCCGCGGGCGTCCGGCTCATCGTGGGTACCTCGTCGTCCTGGTCCGGGGCGCTCGCCGATGCCCCATGTGACTATGTGAATTGCTTCACTAATGGCGATCGTCGGACAGTCTAGAGGCCACCATGCCATCCCGCGACCCGGCCCCGGGAGGGGTCAGGCGGTCGCCCGATGCAGGGTGACGATGCCTCCGGAGAGGTTGCGCCACTCGGTGTCCCGCCACCCCGCCGCGGTCACCCGGGCGGCCAGTCCGGCCTGGTCGGGCCAGGCCCGGATCGACTCCGCGAGGTAGACGTAAGCGTCGGGGCTGGACGACACCGCGCGGGCCACCGAGGGCAGCGCCTTCATGAGGTACTCGACGTACACCGTGCGCAGCACCCGGTTGGTCGGGTGGCTGAACTCGCAGACGACCAGACGCCCGCCCGGTCTGGTCACCCGACGCATCTCGCGCAGCCCGGCATCGGGGTCGACGATGTTGCGCAGCCCGAAGCTGATGGTCACCGCGTCGAAGGTCGCGTCGGCGAACGGGAGCCGAGTGCCGTCGCCCGCGGTGAACGACAGGAGCGGACGGTTGCGCTTGCCGACCCGGAGCATGCCGAGCGAGAAGTCGCACGGCACGACATGGGCGCCGCGGTCCGCGAACGGCTGGCTCGACGTGCCGGTCCCGGCCGCGAGGTCGAGGACGGTCTGGCCGGGCCGGGGGTCCACCGCGTCGACCACCAGGCGCCGCCACCTGCGGTCCTGGCCCAACGACAGCACGTCGTTGGTCAGGTCGTAGCGCCGGGCGACGTCGTCGAACATCGCCGCGACGTCGGCGGGCCTCTTGTCCAGGTGGGCGCGGGTCACGGGGGCAACCCTAGGGTGCCGTGTCGTCAGGTGGCGCCCGGGCAGCCGGGACACAGGCCGTAGGCTGGCCCACCGTGACGCAGTCCTCGCCCTCGGCTACCGACCCGGTCTCCGCCGCGACCGCCGGCCCGCTCGTCGTCCGCAGCGTCACCGTCGAAGACCCCGGTGAGCTGCTGGCCCTGCTGCCCGACTCCACCGGCACCGCCTGGGTCCGCAACGGCGACGGCCTCGTCGGCTGGGGCGTCGCGGCCGTGCTGCGCACCGCGGGCCCCGAGCGGTTCGCCGACGCGCGGGCGTGGTGGGCGGAGCACTCCCGCACCGCCGTGGTCCGCGACGAGGTCGACCTGCCGGGCAGCGGGCTGGTGTGCTTCGGCTCCTTCGCCTTCGCCGACGACCCGGGCGACAGCGTCCTGGTCGTCCCCGAGGTCGTGGTCGGCCGGCGCGGTGGTCGCGCCTGGGTGACGACCGCGAGCCTCGCCGCGATCAGCGCTCCCCCGGCGATCGACCCGGCCGACGACCCCACCCCGCCGAGCAACGTGACGTTCTCCGACGGCGCGATGAGCGGCGCCGCCTGGGAGACGGTCGTCGCCGAGGCGGTACGCCGGATCAACGCCGGCGAGCTCGAGAAGGTCGTTCTTGCCCGCGACCTGGTCGCCACCGCAGGCGAGGACGTCGACGTGCGCTGGCCGCTACGCCGGCTGGCGGAGAGCTACCCGATGTGCTGGACCTTCCACGTGGACGGCCTGTTCGGAGCGACGCCGGAGATGCTGGTCCGCCGCGAGCGCGGCCTGGTCACCTCGCGTGTGCTCGCCGGCACCATCCGGCGCACCGGGGACGACGAGCGTGACCTCGCCCTCGCCGCGACGCTGGCCAGGTCGTCGAAGGATCTCGAGGAGCACGAGTACGCCGTGCGCTCGGTGGCGGAGGCGCTGGCCCCGCACTGCACGTCGATGAACGTCCCCGAGGCGCCGTTCGTCCTGCACCTGCCCAACGTCATGCACCTCGCGACCGACGTCGCGGGGGTGACGCACGAGACGGAGGACTCGGACAGCGAGGTCTCGTCGCTGGGGCTGGCCGAGGCCCTGCACCCCTCCGCCGCGGTGGGCGGGACCCCCACGGACCGGGCCCGGGCGCTGATCACCGAGATCGAGTCGATGGACCGTGGCCGCTACGCCGGACCGGTCGGCTGGATGGACGCCGGCGGCGACGGCGAGTGGGGAATCGGGCTGCGCTCGGCCGAGGTCGACGGCGACCGGGTGCGATTGTTCGCCGGCTGCGGAATCGTCGCCGACTCCGACCCGGAGGCCGAGCTCGCGGAGGCACAGGCGAAGTTCGTGCCCGTGCGGGACGCCCTGGCCGGCCGCTGACCCGAGCTCCGGGCGCGGGGACCGGGCCACTGACCCTCCCCCGCAGGGCCAGGACCCGAGCCACCCACGCGGCGAGTGGCGACCCCTCGGTCCCGCCGCCCCCGACGGTGCTTCGTGGGTTGCACACCCCCGTGTGCGTGCCCGCTCATCCTCGCGGTCTGGACCGGAGACTGTCTGTAGCGAAAGCCGACCATGACGGATCGGCCGTTCGGAGGTGCGGATCGTCCGAACGGACAACGCGGACCTAATCGTGCGGCTCGGCCACCCACCGCATCGGGTCTCCCCAACCGAGGTCGGTGATGCCCGCGGCGTCCAGGGCGAGCGCGACGAGCGTGCGCCGGTGGGCGGCGAACGTGAGCACGTGCGCGATCATCCCGCCGTAGGTGAACACC
Source organism: Nocardioides sp. (assembly GCF_035697785.1). GTDB lineage: Bacteria > Actinomycetota > Actinomycetes > Propionibacteriales > Nocardioidaceae > Nocardioides_B. Next base: position 8,310 of record NZ_DASSCL010000027.1, on the reverse strand, counting down.
TCGGCCTGCGCACACGTCGCGTCGACGAAGGTGTCGTCGAGCCGGCCCTGCTCGCACACCTCGCCAACGTGACCGAGGTACGTCGGTCCCTCCACGGAGAGCCGCTCGCGCATCGAGGCGACGGACTCGTGCTCCTCGAGGGACCAGTCGTAGTCACGGTCGTCCATCGCCGCGTTCCACATGCCCATCTGCCCGACCAGCCGGGACAGCAGGCTCCGGATGGTCTGCACGTCCTCGTCGACGTCGAGACCGATGGGGGCATCGAGCTGCTCGTCGGTGAGCCGGGACGCGCACCCGATCATCTCCCCGGTCAGCCACACGTGGTGCTCCACCATGTTGGTGAGGAGGTCCATCGAGGTCACCTTCTTCTGGGCCGGGAGCCGGAGGCTGCCTGGTGGGTGGAAGTGCACGTCGCTGGGCGACGCGAGCCGGATCTGGGTGGGCCGTCCGCGCCAGCGCCGGGGCCCGACGCCGTACGCCTTGGTGAACGCCCGCGTGAACGCCTCGTGCGACCCGTAGCCCGCCTCGACCGCCACGTCGAGGATCGTCATCCGCGAGGTGAGCAGGCGGTACGCCGCACGCTCGAGGAGGATCCGGCGGCGGAACCTGGCCGGCGGCTCGCCCGCCACGGAGGACACGATCCGGTCGAGGTGGAACCGCGAGACGTAGAGCCGGCGCGCCATCGCGTCACCGTTGGCCTCGACCGGCGCCCGGCCCTCCTCGAGGAGGTCGGCCAGGGCGTCCACGAAGCTGGTGAAGTGGTCGACGGCCGTGCTCATGACCCCCATCCCATCGGCCGGGCGGTCCCGGCGCTTGATCGCCCTTGCGGTCAACCGGCGCCGCGGTGCCACCACCTTGCACCACATTCGCGCGCACGGGCCATCACGTTTTGACCGAACCGCCGACGCACCCGGCGGCCCGATGTCAGCGCGTGGTGCCAGGATCGCACCAGGCCCCGGTGCCCGGCAGGAACCCCCGCCTGCCGGGCCCGGTCGGCCCTCAGCGCACCGGCTGCTGCAGCTCGGTCACCCAGCTGTCGGGGTCGTCCATCGGCGTGGCGTGGTACACCTCGCGGCAGGGGCCCGACAGCTCGAGGCCGGCGTCCTCCACGTGCCGCACCAGCGCCTGCCACGCGTCGCCGATGGTCTCCATCGAGCCGAGGTGCATGACGGTGACGGCGTCCGCTTCCGCGGAAAGCTCGCGCACCTCCAGACCGTCGACGGGTGGGCCGTCGTACGGCACCCCGGCGATCGCCACGATGCCCTCGTCGCTGCCGTCGTACGCCGCCACACCGGGCTCGCCCGGGGTGACGCCCAACCTCCCCATGGTGGTGAACAGCCGGTCGAAGAGCGGCCCGACGACGGCGCCCACCTCGTCGACGGACGCGACGGTCTCGTGCAGCTCGGCCAGCCGGACGGCGGGCAGGCTCTTGCGTTGGAACTCCAGCTCGGACATGTGTCCCTCCATCTCGATCGTCCGGAGCCTCCGCTCGACCCGCGCGAGCCGCTCGCGGTCGGCCTCGACCTGGGCCGTCAGCTCGGTCTGCCGCAGCCGCAGCATGCCGCGCAGCTCGGCCGACCCGACCTCCTCGTCGACGATGGACCGGACGGCGTCGAGCGTGAAGCCGAGGTCCTTGAGCGCGAGGATGCGGTTGAGCCGCGCCAGCTGTGCGACGTCGTAGCGTCGGTAGCCGCTGCGCGGATCCACCGACGCCGGGACGAGCAGACCGATGGCGTCGTAGTGCCTCAGCATCCGCACCGAGATACCGCCGAGCCGGGCGAAGTCTCCGATGTTCAACATGACTTCGTCAGCGTCCGGCCTGACACGGTGTGAGGGTCAAGGGGCCTTCCCGAGCGCGCGGATCGCGGCGTCGAGCTCGCGGCGGTCGTGGCGACGCACCACCGCCTCCACCACGTCGATGCCGCCCGCCGGGTTGTCCAGGGCGTGCTCGAGCTCGGGCAGGTTGTCCAGGCGCCAGTGCGGCGTCCGGGTCGCCGCGCACAGTGCCGCCAGGTCGACCCCGTGGGGGGTGCCGAAGAGCCGCTCGAACGAGTCGGCGTACGCCGGCCCGCCCTGTTCCAGCGACGCGAAGATCGACCCGCCGTCGTCGTTCACCACCACGATGGTGAGGTCGGGGCGCGGCTCGTCGGGCCCGATCACCAGTCCGTTGCTGTCGTGCAGGAACGTGACGTCGCCGAGCAGCGCGAGTGCGCGGGAGGTCGAGGGCCTGCCCAGCGCCGCCCCGGTCGCCGTGGAGACCGACCCGTCGATGCCGGCCAGCCCCCGGTTGCCGATCACCAGCCGGTGGTCGCCGACCGGGTACCGCGGCACCATCAGGTCGAGGTCGCGCACCGGGTTCGAGGCGCCGACGAACAGCAGCCCGTGCGGCGGGAGGGCGCGGGCGACCGCACCGGCCACCTGGTGCGGGGTCAGCCCGTCCTGCGTGCCGAGCAACGCGTCGAGGGCCCGCCCCCGTTGCTCGTCGGCCGATCGCCACTCGTCGAGCCAGCCGTCGTCCCGCGCCGGCTCCACCTCCACGGGGCCGTCGAAGACGTGGGACACGCGCCGGCCAGGGTCGGTGTAGCCGGTCGCGTTGCGCACCGCGACGACCTCGAGGCGCGGGTCGGAGATGAGCCGCATGACGGGCCGCGACAGCGTCGGGTGGCCGCAGACGACCACCCGCTCGACCCGGGAGCGCAGGCTGCCCGGGGCGTCGTCCCCCAGCAGCAGCCGGTAGGTGCGGATCGCGTTGGCGCCGGTGCGGGACCCGCTGGTGGGCTCGGCCAGCAACGGCCAGCCGCCCCGCTCGGCCAGGACGCGCGCCGGCGGCCCGGCGTCGTCACCGGCCACCACGACCGTGCGCGGGCCCTGCGGCAGCGGCTGAGGGCCGGGCCGGGGCCGCTCGGCGACGGGCTCGGGCGGCGCGTCCGTCGCCGTTCCCCAGCCGTCGGACTCGCCCGGCACCAGCGGTTCGGACAGCTGCAGGTTGAGCTGGACGGGACCGTCGGCGGCCAGCGCCCTCACGACGAGTCGTCGCCACTCGGCCACCTGGGCACCCTGGTCGCCGGCCGGGTCGCCCGGGGGTACGTCGGCGTCCAGCCGGGTGGCCGTACCGAAGATGCGCACCTGGTCGGTCGTCTGGTTGGCCTGTGTGCCGCGCAGGCGCGCGGGACGGTCCGCGGTCAGCAGCACCAGGGGTACGCCGCGGTGGGAGGCCTCCAGGACGGCCGGGTGGAGGTTCGCCACCGCGGTGCCGGACGTGGTGACGACCGGTACCGGAGTGCGACTGGAGACGGCGAGCCCGAGGGCGAGGAAACCTGCGGCCCGCTCGTCGATGCGCGTGTGCAGGGTGAGCCGCCCGGCCGCGGCGGCGGCGTGCAGGGCGAACGCCAACGGCGCCGAACGGGAGCCCGGGGCCAGCACCGCGTGCTTCGCGCCGCCGCGGACCAGCGTGTCGACGACCGTGGTGGCCAGGGCTGAGGAGGCGTTGACGGGTGCGGTCACAGGGCCCGATCCTGCCGCATGCCCGCCAGCGCGGCGTCGACCTCGGAGAGCCGGCGGAGCCAGTGGCGTCGACGGTCGGGCTCGGCACGCAGCCGGTCCAGCGCGGCCGGGTCTACCTCGGGGCGTACTACGGGCAGGGCACCGTCGACCGGAAGCAGTGGCCGTGTCGCGACGTCGTCGGTGAGGAGCTGGACGGTCGCGAGGCCGCATGCGTAGGGCAACTCCGGCAGCGCCGCCGCGAGTGCTACCCCCGCCGCGATCCCGACCGAGCTCTCGAGCGCGCTGGAGACCACGACCGGGAGGCCGATGTCCTCGGCGATCCGCAGGCAGGCGCGAACCCCGCCGAGCGGCTGCACCTTGAGCACCGCGACGTCGGCCGCCTCGAAGTCGCGCACCCGGTAGGGGTCCTCGGCCCGGCGGATCGACTCGTCGGCTGCGACCGGTACGTCGACGCGGCGGCGGACCACGGCCAGGTCCTCGACGGTGGCGACCGGCTGCTCGACGTACTCCAGCCCGCCCGCCGCGCGGTCCAGCACCGCGATCGCGGCAACCGCCTCGTCGACCGTCCAGAGGCCGTTGGCGTCGACCCGGATCCGGCCTGCGGGTCCGAGCGCGTCGCGCACGCCCTCGAGCCGGGCCTCCGCCTCGGCCAGCGTCTGACCCGGCTCGGCGACCTTGACCTTGGCGGTGGTGCACCCGTTCGACGCGCGCACGAACTCAGCGGCCCGCTCGGGTCCGACCGCGGGCACCGTGACGTTCACCGGCACCGAGTCCCGCAGCGGTGCCGGCCAGCCCTCGTCGGCTGCCTCGCGGGCCGCGCGCAGCCAGGGCGCGGCGACCGTCGCGTCGTACTCCAGGAACGGGCTGAACTCGCCCCATCCGTGCTCACCGTGCAGCAACATCCCCTCGCGGACGGTGATGCCGCGGAAGCGGGTGCGCATCGGCACCGACCACACCACCACGCCGTCGCCGGCGGTGTCGCTCATCGGGCCCACTCCTCCAGCCGGAGGCGGTCGACCTTGCCGTTGGGCAGCAGCGGTATCTCCGGCACGGCCAGGACCTCGCGCGGCGCCCAGGCCCGCGGGTGCACCGCCGCCACCCAGTCGCGGGCGGCGTCCAGGGAGAGGTCGCCGACGACGAACGCGACGACCCGCTGGCCCCACTCCTCGTCGTCGACGCCGACCACCTCGGCGGCGGAGACGGTCGCGTGCGCGCGCAGCCGCTCGGCCACGGCCGGCCCGGGCACGTTGACGCCACCGGACAGCACCACGTCGTCGACCCGGCCGAGCACCTGCAGCCGGCCGTCGTCGTCGAGGCGGCCGACGTCCTGGGTGACGAACCAGCCGTCGTGCAGCACCTCGTCGGTGAGGTCGGGGCGTCCGTCGTACCCGTCGAAGAGCACCGGTCCGGCGATCCGGATCCTGCCCGAGGAGCCGGTGGCCACCGCGACGCCGTCGAGCGGGACGCCGTCGTACACGCAGCCGCCGCAGGTCTCGCTCATCCCGTACGTCGCCACGACCGGCACCCCCGCAGCCGTCGCACGGTCACGCAGCGAGGCGGGCACGGACGCGCCGCCGACCAGCACAGTCGTCAACGTGCGCAGCGCCTCGGCCGACCGCGGGTCGTCGAGCAGGCGGTGCAGCTGGGTCGGCACCAGCGAGACGTAGCGACGCTCGCCGGACAGCTCCTGCGCGGCGGCGGCGAACGAGTCCCCCTGCTGCACGACGGGCGTGGTGCCGGCCAGCACCGACCGGAACAGCACCTGCAGCCCTGCGACGTACGTGGCGGGCAGGTTGAGCAGCCACTGACCGTGACCGCCGAGGCGGTCGGCGGTCGCCGTCGCCGAGGAGCGCAGGGCGGCCCGCGACAGCAGCACCCGCTTGGGCTCCCCCGTCGACCCGGACGTCGCGACCACGAGGGGCGCCGGGGAGTCGGCCTCGTTCCACTGGCGCAGCGACGCGAGCACCTCGGCTGGGCTCCCGGCGACCGGACGAAGGCTGCTCACGGGAGAACCCTAGGCGGTGGTGTTCTTCGAGTGCCTGCCAGAATCCCTGCCCATGGCAACCCCCGAGCAGTGGCTGGCGGGTGCGCGCCCGCGCACGCTGCCCGCGGCCGTCTCGCCCGTGCTCGCCGGCACGGGCGTGGCCGCGTACCTGGACGGCAGCGTGTGGTGGAAGGCGCTGCTGGCCCTGCTGGTCGCCGTGGCGCTGCAGGTGGGGGTGAACTACGCCAACGACTACTCCGACGGGATCCGCGGAACCGACGCCGACCGGGTCGGCCCGATGCGGCTGGTGGGGTCGGGTGCCGCGCCGGCTGCGGACGTGAAGCGGGCGGCCTTCGCCAGCTTCGGGGTCGCCTGCCTGGCCGGGCTCGGCCTCGCGGCCACCACGAGCTGGTGGCTGGTCGCGATCGGCGCGGTGTGCGTCGCGGCGGCCTGGTTCTACACCGGCGGCTCCACGCCCTACGGGTACCGCGCCCTCGGGGAGGTGATGGTGTTCGTGTTCTTCGGGCTGGTCGCGGTCGTCGGTACGACGTACGTGCAGACCGGCACGCTGCCGCTGCCGTCCTGGTACGCCGGAGCCGGCGTCGGCGCCCTCACCTGCGCGATCCTCGTCGCCAACAACCTGCGCGATGCGCCGACCGACCGGGGCGCGGGCAAGCGGACGCTGGCGGTGCTGCTCGGCGACGAGCAGACCCGCTACTTCTTCACGTTCCTCGTCGTGTTCGCCGCGATCGCGCTGGTCGGCGTGGTGCTGGAGACGAGTCTGTGGGTGCTCGTCGCGTTCGCGTTCGTCATCCCGGTCACGCCCGCGGTGCGCCGCGTGCTGCAAGGCGTCCGCGGACCGGCGCTGGTCCCCGTGCTGCAGGACGTCGGTGTCGCGGAGCTGGTCTACGCGACCGGGATCTTCCTCGCGCTCGTCACGGCCTGACCGGCTCGACCCACTCGCCGGTGTCGGCGAACTTCTCCAGGGTCGAGGTGTACGGCGCGATGTCGATCCCCTGCGCGGCCAGCCAGCCGTCGTCGTAGTAGGTGTGCGCATAGCGCTCGCCGCCGTCGCAGAGCAGCGTCACGACGCTGCCCGGCCTGCCCTCCTGGCACATGGTGGCGATGGTCCGCAGGGCACCCCACAGGGCGGTGCCCGTGGACCCGCCGACCATCCGGCCGGTCAGCTCCGAGCACCAGCGGGCCGCGGCGATCGAGGCGGCGTCGGGGACGCAGATCATCGCGTCGACGACCGCCGGCATGAACGACGGCTCGACGCGCGGCCGCCCGATCCCCTCGATCCGCGAGCCCTTGTGGGTGGTGACGGTGCCATCGCCTGTCGTCCACCCCGGGAAGAAGGCCGAGTTCTCCGGGTCGACGACGCAGACCCGGGTGTCGTAGCGCTGGTAGCGCACGTAGCGGCCGATCGTCGCGGACGTGCCGCCGGTGCCCGCACCGACCACCACCCACGCAGGCACCGGGTGCCGCTCCCGCGACAGCTGCTCGAAGATCGACTCGGCGATGTTGTTGTTGCCGCGCCAGTCGGTGGCCCGTTCGGCGTAGGTGAACTGGTCGAGGTAGTGCCCGCCGGACTCGTCCGCGAGCCGTCGCGCCTCGTCGTACACGCTCGCCGGGTCGTCGACCAGGTGGCAGCGGGCGCCGTAGAACTCGATGAGCGCGACCTTCTCCTGCGACGTCGACGCGGGCATCACCGCGACGAACGGCAGCCCGAGCAGTCGGGCGAAGTACGCCTCCGAGACCGCCGTGGAGCCGGACGAGGCCTCGGTCAGCGTGGTGCCCTCGCGGATCCAGCCGTTGACCAGCCCGTAGAGGAACAATGACCGGGCCAGCCGGTGCTTCAGGGATCCGGTGGGGTGGACCGACTCGTCCTTGAGGTACAGGTCCACGTCCTTGCTCCGGAGGGCCGCGGGGAGCGGGAAGACGTGCAGGTGGGTGTCGGCTGAGCGGTTGGCGTCGGCCTCGACCTTGCGGATCGCGTCGTGCACCCAGGTCCGGTCGGCGCTGTCGCGCTCCGCGGTCCGGCAGCAGCCGTCGTCGTGCGGCTCGAGCACTAGGGCTGGTCCTCCTTGGCCCGACTCTCCTCGAAGCGTCGGCTGGCGGCCTCGGCGCGCCGCTGGATCACGGCGGCGAAGCGGTCGCGCTGGCCGCGCAGCAGGTAGTACGAGGAGACGGCGGACACCACGGCGGCCAGCAGGAGCGGCCAGAGCAGCGGCAGGCTGTCGCGCCCGGTGATCAGCAGGTACACCCCGGCGATCACGGCGTACGACGCGACGAACAGCCCGATCCGGGCCACGGTGTAGACGACGAACTCCTTCACGGCCCCCAGCCTACGGGCCGCCGGCCCGGATGATGTCGGCAGGAACATGTCGCAAGTTGACCGATGCTCCTACATTGGGAGCATGGGCAAGGCCGTTCTCCTCGTCGCGCTGATCGCGCTGGTCATCTACGCCCTGCTCCGGCTCTGGGAGAAGCGCAAGGCCGCACGACTGCCGCGCCGCCCCCAGCACCCGCAGGCCCCCGGCCAGCGCCGCGTCATCGCGCCTGACGACGACGCCGACTTCCTCCGTGACCTCGAGCGGAAGCGCCGCCGGGAGAAGCGCGGGGAGCAGCCGAAGGGCCAGCAGAGCGACCCCGACAGCTGAGTCTGCTTGCGGGTGCGGTGGCCAATTACCACGGGACCGTGGTAATCCACCCCTCCCCGGGGCGAACTCACAGGGGGAAGCAGCACATCACCACGGGACCGTGGTAATTGGCCACCCGCCGACGCGCCCCAGGGATCAGCCGGCGTACGAGTGCAGGCT
>NZ_DASSCL010000026.1:0-8776 GCF_035697785.1 Nocardioides sp. | reverse complement strand
GATCGGGCGCGTGACGCGCATCCGGGTGGCGACGTACAACATCCTCATGGGTGGCCGGCGGGGGGCGGTCGTTCACGACGTCGTACGTCGTCTCGACGCCGACGTCCAGCTAGTCAACGAGAGCCCCAAGCAGCCGCTCCTGTGGAAGAGGCGCTGTCGTGCTTTGGCCGAACGTTGGCAGATGCGGTACGTCGCAGGTGGCCGGCCGGCCGGATCCAACATGGTCGTGGTCGGCCCCAGGGTCGCGGTCAAGTCATCGGGCGCCGAGCGGCTGAAGCAGCCGCTGTTCCAGCCCCGTCGCGGCATCGCGTGGGCGCAGCTGCGCGTCGAGGGCCGGCTGATCGGAGCGGTCAGCTGCCACCTGAGCCTGGACCGGGAGCGGCGGCTGCGGGAGGTGCAGCGGGTGATCGAGGTCGCGTCCACCTTGAGGGGACCGGTGGTCGTGGCGGGCGACCTCAACGAGCCGCCTCGCGGTCCGAGCTGGCAGCGGCTGCGTGATGCCGGCTTCGTCGACCACGGCGACAACACCTGGGAGACGTTCCCGGCGGAGGACCCCCGGACCCGGATCGACGCGCTCCTCGTGCGGGGTACTACCGCGACCGTGCTCTCCCACGGGGATCCCGGGCTTCCGGATCAGTTGTTGCGCGCCGCCAGCGACCACCGGCCGTTGTCGGCGGAGATCGAGCTGCTGTAGCTGGTCTCGTCGGGCGCGACCGCCGGCCCGTGGGTCAGGCGCGGGAGCGGTAGTCCGGCACCAGGTCGGCGGCGAGCTGCTCGAGGAACAGCCCCACGTCGGTGACGATCCCGCGCGCCTGGGACGATCCACGGTCGGCGAGCTTGGTCACCGTCGCGGGGTTGATGTCGACGCAGACGAGCGGAATCGAGGCGGGCAGGATGTTGCCGGTGGCGACCGAGTGCAGCATCGTCGCCACCATCAGGCAGAAGCCGACACCGTCGAGCTTCGCCCGCATCGCCCGCTGACCCTCGATCACGTCGGTGTAGACGTCTGGGAGCGGCCCGTCGTCGCGCACCGACCCGACGAGCACGAAGTCCTTCTCGTGGGTGACCAGCGCGTGCATGATCCCCCCGGTCAGTACGCCGGAGTCGACGGCGTCCTTGATCGACCCCGCCTTGCGGATCGTGTTGAGAGCCCGGATGTGGTGCTCGTGACCGTGCTCGACGCCGCGGCCGTGTGCCAGGTCGACGCCCAGGGAGGTGCCGTAGAGCGAGGACTCGATGTCATGGGTGGCCAACGCGTTGCCGGCGAACAGCACGTCCACGAAGCCCGCGTGGACCAGCGCGACCATCGCCGGCGCCGCGCCGGTGTGCACGACCCCCGGGCCGCCCACCCACAGCACCTTCTTGCCGGCGGCCTTCGCCTCACGCATGCCTTCCGCCACCTGGCGCACCAGCACCGCCTGCGGCTTCTCGCTGGAGACGTCGGACTCCATGAACCCGAACGAGCCGGTCGCCTTGTCGGTCTCGGGAACGGTCACCTTGATCCCGGAGGCGCCACAGATGACGGTCATGCCGGCCCGCACGTCGGCCATCGGCAGGGTGTAGACGCGAGTGGCGCCGTTGCTCTTCTCCACGATCAGGCCGCAGTCCATCTCGGGGTTGTCGACCGACACCCAGCGGCCGTCGAGGCGGACTCGGGTCTCGAGGTTGGTCGTGGAGTAGAAGCCGTCGGGGAACACGCCGTCGACCTCCGCGACCTCGACCGACGCCTCGCCCGGGTCGACCTGGTTGACGCCGCGGGTCTGCAGACGCATCAGCAGCCGCTGCAGGTCGTCCTCGTCGTCGCACCAGACCTTGATGGTGGCGGTGGACATGTCGCCGGACTCGCGACCGACGTCGATCTTCTCGATCACCCAGTCGCCGCCGTACTCGCGGATGTCGTCGAGCACCCGGGACAGGACCCCGGTGTCCATCAGGTGTCCGGTGATCTCGACGTGCTCGGTGAAGGTCACGAACTCTCCTCGGGGCGGGCTCTGCTGGGGTCGGCACCACTATGGCGCGGTCTCGGCCGGGTCGGCCACCGGGGTCTCGGCTCGCTAGGAGTAGCGGCCTAGACGACGGCGCCGTCGTCGCCGGGCCAGCCGCGGTCGTTGCCGCGGGGCATCGTCGCGACGAGGTAGCCGAAGCCACCCACGAAGGCGGTGACCAGCAGGAAGCTGATCCAGCCCGGGTAGGTCCAGCCCAGGACGATGCCGAGCAGCATCAGCGCCGGGCTGCCGAACAGCGCGACCCAGGCGGCCTTGCGGCGCGGGTCGAGGGCGGGCAAGGGGGGCGGCGTGGGCGGGACGAAGTGGCCCTCGTCGTCCCAGCTGGCCGCGGTGTCCAGCTCCGGCGTCTCCCGGGACTGGCGGGCGAGCTGCGCGTCGAGGTAGCTGCGGTCGAACGGGTCGTTCTCGGCGGGCGGGTCGGGCTCGACCGTCGGACGGTCGGGCTCGGCCACCGGGGTCTCGTCCTCGACCACCGGGGCCTCGCCGTAGTGGGCGACGATCTCGGCCCAGGCGGCGTCCTCGTCGAGCCGGGGCTGGGCTCCGTCCGACCCGCCCGTGGGCTCCTCGGGCGTCCGGTCGTCGGGGTGGTTCGTCATGGTCCCGTCACTCGTCGTACGAACTCTGCGGACTCCTCGAAGATCATCGGGGCGTCGTTGTCGAGGGTAGCCACGTGGAACGAATCCTCGAGGATCCGCTCGGTCAGGTCACGCGAGGACACCGAGGTCAGGATGATCTGGCCGGACGACGGGTCGACCACGTGGTCCTCCGCGGAGCGGAACATCAGCAGCGGCGAGGTCACCTTCGGCAGGTCGGCGCGGACCTGCTTCCAGCCGGCCAGCATCGACCGGGCCGCCTTGAGGGGGGTGCGGTCGTAGCCGTGCTCCTCGACCCCCGGCTTCTTGATGTCGTTGGCGATGCCGGGCAGCGACGGGATCACGTGCTGCAGCACCGGCAGCGCGAGCACGTCCTTGCGCTCGGTGTGCACGGCCGGGTTGACCAGCACGATCCCGGCGACGTCGCGGCCGCGGTCGGCGGCCAGCCGGAGGGCCAGGCCCCCGCCCATCGAAAGGCCACCGACCACCACCTGGTCGCAGTTGGCCGTCAGCTTGTCGAACGCGCGCTGGATCTCGCCGTACCAGTCCGCCCACCGGCACTTGTTGAGCTCCTGCCAGCTGGTGCCGTGACCGGGCAGCCGGGGTACGGCGACGGCGTACCCGAGCCCGGCCAGGTGTCTGCCCCACGGCACCATCGATGCCGGGCAGCCGGTGAAACCGTGGCTGAGCAGCACGCCGATGCGGCGGCCGTCGGGGCCGATGGGGCGGGCGTCGGCGTAGAACGGCTCGGCGATGGGGGAGATCGACAACGCTGCTCCTGAGGGGGTTCCGGGCGGGCCCCTGAATCGTCGCACGCGACCGTGACCGGGGCCAGGCTTCTGGGCCATCGGGGGGTCGCGCTGGATGGTGACGGAGTGGGCGGGGAGGGCCTAAGGTTCCCGACGGAGGGGTCTCCCTCGGAGGAGGTGTCGGATGTTCTACTGGCTGCTCAAGTGGGTCTTCGTCGGCCCGGTCCTGAAGCTGGTCTTCCGGCCCCAGGCCGAGGGCGCCGAGCACGTCCCCGACGAGGGCGCGGCCATCCTCGCGAGCAACCACCTCTCCTACGCCGACTGGCTGTTCATGCCGCTCACCTTGGCCCGGCGGGTCACGTTCGTGGCGAAGGCGGAGTACTTCACCAGCCCGGGGATCAAGGGTTGGTTCCAGAAGAAGTTCTTCTCCGGCGCCGGTCAGGTGCCGATCGACCGGTCCGGGGCCAGCGCCGCCGAGGGTGCGCTCAAGGCCGCGAAGAAGATCCTCGGGCAGGGGGAGCTGTTCGGCATCTACCCTGAGGGCACGCGCTCCCACGACGGCCGCCTTTACCGCGGCAAGACCGGTGTCGCGCGGCTCGCCCTGGAGATGAAGGTGCCCGTGGTCCCGGTGGCGGTCGTGGGCACCGACGTGGTGGCGCCGCCCGGCAAGAAGTTCGGCTCGTTCACGCGTCCGCTGGTGCGGTTCGGCGCGCCGCTGGACTTCTCCCGCTACGAGGGCCTGGAGAACGACCGGTTCATCCTGCGGTCGATCACCGACGAGATCATGTACGAGATCATGCGGCTGTCGGGCCAGGAGTACGTCGACCTCTACGCCACCCAGGCCAAGGCACTCGACAAGGAGGCCGCGGCCGCCCGCAAGGCCGCCGCCCAGGCCGACCCGGCCCCGGCCCCGGCCCCCGGCGACACCGAGGCGGCTTGACCGACCTCGAACCGGTCCCCGCGCCCCGTCGACCCGCGCGCGCCGGCTCCGCCTGGACCTGGGGGACGGTCCCGTCGGCCGTGGACCAGGTCGGCACCCAGCTCTACCGCGCGCTGGCCGTGCTGCGCCTGGTCGTGCTCGCCTACGCGATCGTGCTGAACGCCGTCCGGTGGCGGGAGTTCGAGCACCCGGTGGCGGGCTGGGCGGTCGTCGGCGGCATGGTCGCCTGGACGGCGTTCGCCACCTGGGCGTACGACGAGGCGCGCCGGCGCACCCTCACCCTCCTGGTGGCGGATCTCGCGGTGGCGTGCGCCGCGCTGCTGTCCACGCCGTACGTCCAGAGCGACGCGATGCTTGACCGGCACGCAGCGACGATGCCGTCGTTCTGGGTGATGGCCGCGGTGCTCGCGTGGTCGGCGACCCGCGGCTGGCTCGGCGGCGTGTTCGCGGCGCTGGCGGTCTCGGCCTGCGACCTCGCCGTGCGCGACCAGCCCACCGGCACCACCTGGGGCAACATCTTCCTGCTCGTGCTGGCGGCCGGGGTCGTCGGCTACACGGCGTCGCTGCTGCGGGAGGCCACCGAGGCGCGCGCGCGTGCCGAGCGGGTCGCCGCGACGATGGAGGAGCGGGCCCGGCTCGCCCGCGTCGTGCACGACGGCGTGCTGCAGGTGCTCGCCCTGGTGCAGCGCCGCGGTCTCGAGCTGGGCGGTGACGTGGAGGACCTCGGCCGGCTCGCGGGGGAGCAGGAGGTCGCTCTGCGGGCGCTCGTGCAGGGCGACGCGGTCCGGGTGTCCGACGCGACATCGGCCGGGGCGGCGGCCGACCTGATGACGTCTCTGGCCGCGCTCGGCAGCCGCACCGTGACCGTCTCCGGCCCGGGCGGCCCGGTCGAGCTGCCTGCCCCGGTGGTCGCCGAGCTCGCCTCCGTCGTACGCGCGTGTCTCGACAACGTGGCGAACCACGTCGGTCCCGACGCCCCCGCCTGGGTGCTGGTCGAGGACCTCGGCGACTCGGTGGTGGTGACGGTGCGCGACGAGGGGCCCGGCATCCCCGCCGGTCGGCTGGAGGCGGCGGAGGCCGAGGGCCGGTTGGGAGTCCGCGAGTCGGTGCGCGGCCGGGTCGCCGACCTCGGGGGCTCGGCCGTGCTGGTGACCGGGCCGGGGCAGGGCACCGAGTGGGAGCTGACGGTCCCGCGGCGTTAGCCCGCGTGGGTCTCAGGGTCCCACTCGTAGTAGCGGTCCAGGTCGTCCATGGCGACGAGGCGGAAGCCGAGCCCGGCGTACAACCGGGCGGCCCGCTCGTTGCGGCGCGGCACCCGGATGCCGACCTGCTGGCCGTGGTCCCGGGCCTGCTCGAACAGCTCGCGGACCAGCCGGCTGCCGATGCCGAGGGAACGGAACCGGGGCAGCAGGATCATGTCGACGGCGTGCAGCCTCGAGGGGGTCCGGTGCAGGTACGCGCGGCCGGCGTCCTCGCCCTTGTGGGTGATGACGTAGCGCTCGTGGCCGGGGAAGCGGCGCCGGAAGCGGGTCTCCTGGGCGGTGTACTGGATGCGCAGGAAGTGCCGGACGAGGCGGGCGTCGGGCATGGCCGCGACCTCCTGCTCCCAGGCGGTGCAGAAGACGTCGAACAGGAACGGTTCGTCGGCCTGCTGCACGGCACGCAGGCTGTCGAACCGCTTCGGCACGGCGTCGATGGTCACGGATCCCTCCCCACCGATTGTTGTCGGACGTCCGGGCAGCGGACTTGACTGTCCGTTCGGTCACCGGTGCGTGGGCCGGGTGGGCGGGGTCGGGCGGGCGGGCCGGGTGGGCGGGTGGGGGCGGCTACGCTCGCGGCCGTGACGATCCACAGCGGGCACCCGTTCGCGGACCCGGAGGACGAGCGCGACCCGGCCCGCCGGCTGCGCGGACGGGTGGGCGGCACGGTGGCGCTCCTGACGGCCGGCCCGGCGGACGACCGCGCCGGGTTGACGGTCTCGTCGCTGATGGTCGGGCACGGCGATCCGGCGCACGTGCTGGCGCTGGTGGATCCCGACTCCGACCTCGCGGCGGTGCTGGCCCGGTCCGGGCGCGGCGTCGTACAGCTGCTGTCGTGGGAGCACCGCGACCTCGCCGACGCGTTCGCCGGCGTGGCACCGGCGCCGGGCGGCGTGTTCCGGCTCGGGGCGTGGCAGCAGACCCCGTGGGGACCGCTGCTCGAAGGGGTGTCGGCGTGGGCCGGGTTCGCCGTGGAGTCCACCCGTGATGTCGGCTGGTCGCTGCTGGTGGACGGCGTGCTCGACGCGATCCACCTCGGCGAGCCTGGTGAGCCGCTGCTGCACCGGCGTGGGCGGTACGTCCGGCCCGGTGGTGCGTCGTAGCCTTCGCTGGACCGCCACCGATATCGGTAGCGGGACGGTGGTCCATGGGTCACGGTAGGACTA
The DNA here is from genome assembly GCF_035697785.1 of Nocardioides sp. Taxonomy (GTDB): domain Bacteria; phylum Actinomycetota; class Actinomycetes; order Propionibacteriales; family Nocardioidaceae; genus Nocardioides_B. The sequence goes on along the minus strand of NZ_DASSCL010000026.1, from coordinate 2,063 downwards.
CCGATATCGGTATTGGGGGAGGAGCCCGCGGGATGTCGCTGAAGGTGATGGTCGTCGACGACCACCCGATGTGGCGCGACGGCGTGGCCCGCGACCTGACCGAGGCGGGTCTCGAGGTGGTCGCGACGGCGTCCACCGGCACCGAGGCGCTGACGCGGGCCAAGGCGACCCGCCCCGAGGTCGTCGTGCTCGACCTGCAGATCCCCGCCCCGACCGGGGTCGAGGTCACCGCCGAGCTGGTGCGCGACGACCCGGCCGTGCGGGTGCTGATCCTGTCCGCGTCCGGCGAGCAGGACGACGTACTGCAGGCGGTGAAGGCGGGAGCGACCGGGTACCTCGTGAAGTCGGCGTCCCGTGCCGAGCTGCTGGCCGCGGTACGTCGGGTCGCCGAGGGCGACACCGTGTTCACCCCCGGGCTGGCCGGACTGGTGCTGGGGGAGTACCGCCGGCTCTCCGAGACCCCGGCGGCCGCGTCGAGCCACCCGGACGCGCCGCGGCTCACCGAGCGCGAGACCGAGGTGCTCCGGCTGGTCGCGAAGGGCCTGTCCTACAAGCAGATCGCCGAGCGGCTGTTCCTCTCGCACCGCACCGTGCAGAACCATGTGCAGAACACCCTGCGCAAGCTCCAGCTGCACAACCGGGTGCAGCTGGTGCGGTACGCCATCGAGCAGGGGCTCGACGAGGAGCTCTGACATGGCCGACGACCCGGAGGAGACGTTCGCGGCGGTTGCCGAGGAGCTCTACGGACTCGCGCCGGGAGACTTCACCGACGCCCGCAACGGCTACGTCAAGGAGCTCAAGGCCTCGGGCGACAAGGAGCTCTCCGAGCGGGTCAAGGCGCTGCGCAAACCTGCGGTGTCCGCCTGGGTGGTGAACATGCTGGTCCGGCACCAGGCCGAGGAGATGACCCAGGTGCTCGACCTCGGGGCGTCGCTGCGGGCCGCCCAGGCCGACCTCGACGGCGACGCGCTGCGCGAGCTCACCAAGCAGCGTCGCCGGCTCGTCGCGGCCGTCGCCGGCAAGGGGCGCGCGCTCGCCAAGGAGCTCGGGACCAAGCTCTCCGAGTCGGTGCTCCGTCAGGTCGAGGACACGTTGCACGCGGCGATGGTCGACACCGACGCCGAGGCAGCGGTGCGCACCGGGATGCTGGTCGACCCGTTGAACCCGTCGGGCACGGGCTCGCTCAAGGTGGCCTCGGCGGTGGCCGACCACACCGCGATCGGACGGTCGGCCCGGCCGCTGTCGGAGGTGACTGCCTCGACACAGTCGAAGCGGCCGGGGCTCTCCGTCGTACCGGAGCCGGATCCGGCCGAGCGGGAACGGGAGGAGCGCCGCGAGCGTCGTACCGCCGCCAAGCAGGCGCTGCGGGCCGCGCAGGCCGACCTGACCGTCGCGCAGAAGGAGCTGAAGCAGCGCGAGAAGCGGGTCTCGGACCTGCAGGCGGCGACCCTCCAGGTCAACGGCGAGATCGACGAGCTCCGGCGCACGATCGACGGGCTGGAGTCGCGGCTGGAGCGGCTCGACGAGCAGGCCGCCGAGGCCGCCGAGGAGCGCAACGAGTCCCAGGAGGCGGTCGAGCTGGCGCAGGCCGCGGTCGCCGACGCCGAGGCGGAGATCGACCGGCTCGCGGACTGACGGGGCGGCGTGGGGGTGGGGTGGATTACCACGGTCCCGTGGTAATCCACCCCTTCCCGCGGCGAACTCCCCGCGGGAGGGTGCAGAACGCCACGGGGAGTGGCGAGGCCGACGTCGCTCAGCGCACCTTGAAGCTCAGCTTGCCCTTCGGCAGCTCCGTCAGCGCGTCCGCGAGGCTCTCGGCGAGCTGTTGCGGATCCGGACGCGCGGCCGGGTCGGGGGAGAGGCAGGAGCGTACGACGGCCGCGACGTCCGGCCGGATGCGCACGGTGAACGGCGGCGCCTCCTGCTCGACCTGCGGCCACCGTGCCGCCGTGACGTCCGACGTGTGGTCGCCGTCGAACGGCGCGACGCCCTCGATCGCGTGGTACAGCGTCGCGCCGACACCCCACACGTCCGTCGCCGGCCCGGGACGGCCGCGCGCCGGC
>NZ_DASSCL010000025.1:0-10808 GCF_035697785.1 Nocardioides sp. | reverse complement strand
GTGATGGACGCCTTCTCGATGGCGATCAGCATCTCGCTGCAGTACGGCGTCCCGCTGGAGACCTACGTCTCGAAGTTCACCAACATGAAGTTCGAGCCGGCCGGTCTCACCGACGACCCCGACGTGCGGATGAGCCAGTCGATCATGGACTACATCTTCCGCCGCCTCGCGCTTGACTACCTGCCGTTCGAGACCCGCTCCGCGATGGGCATCTACTCGGCCGAGGAGCGTCAGCGCCAGCTCGAGACCGGCTCCTACGAGCCCATCGAGGACGTCGAGGTCGACCAGGGCTCCGTCGAGGTCGACGACACCCCGGCGGTCGAGCCCTTCGAGACCAAGGTCGAGACGGCCGCGGAGAAGCCCGCCCCCAAGGGCGCACACACGTCCGCCGAGCTCCTCGAGGCGATCACCGGCACGGCGGTCGACAGCCCGCTCTGCTTCACCTGCGGCACCAAGATGCGCCCTGCCGGCAGCTGCTACGTCTGCGAAGGGTGCGGGAGCACGAGCGGCTGCAGCTGAGGGTGGGTAAACCAGGGCTATCCCCCAACGGGGAATGCCAGCCGGAACGCAAACAGGAATCTGGGTAAACCAAGCACGATCCCCTGAGGCGAGTGACGACGAAGCCACGATCGATAACAACGCGACCCCGGCCCCTCAATCCGAGGGGCCGGGCCAGCGTGTGTTCGCGGCGAGCCAGATCGGTCCGGTCGTCACGCCTCGCGTGACACGCAGCACGCGCCTCGTCTCGGCGCGGCGGCACAAGCTCCTCGAGATCCGTCGGGTCGGGTGGGACGAAAAGCAGCCGGTGTTCCGCCCCATTCGGCACGCCTGGCGCGTCGAGGTGGCCCACGGCCGCCTGGGGCGCTCCCGCCGGTTGGCGAAGTCGTTCGAGAACACGACCAATTCGGCAACTGGCTGGCTTCAGGTCGCCTGCATCGCTACGACATTGCGTTACCTGTCCCGGGAACGAGCGCGGCGTCCAGCTGCCCGCGCAGCCTGAGCACGCTTCGCGCGAACCGCGCGCATCGCGGCACGAGAGTGCGTTCGGATTTCGAGTCGGTCGCTCCAGGGAGGGTGTCGAAATAGGGCGTACAGTGGTTTCGACGCCTTGGCAGCTGCCAAGACCCCGTTGAGTCCCGGCTGAACTCGGAACCTCTGAGATCGGGAAAGGACATGACGGGCACCGCACTGAACTGGTCGCATCAGACCAGACTTGAGGGGACACCGACGAGCGCGTCGGCAGCCCGTGCCTTCGTCTGCGAGCACCTCGTTGATCACCGGCTGTTGTACCTCGTCGATCCCGTCCGACTCGTGGCGAGTGAACTAGCAACCAACGCATTGGTGCACGCGCAGACCGCCTTCACCGTCACCCTGTCGCAAGCGAACGAAACGGTCATGCTGACCGTGCGAGACGACTCGGACGAGGCACCGGTCCGTGGTCCGCACCAGGTCATGCATGCGGACGGTCGCGGACTGAACATCGTGGCCTTGGTGAGTCTCGATTGGGGATTCAGTGTCGACGACGGGTCCAAGACGGTCTGGGCTTGCTTCGCCACACGTGAGGCGCGGTACGGCTGAGGCGCACACCGCGCATGCTGTGACGCGGGGCAGCGGGTTGAGCCGGACTAGCCGCCGGACGCTCGCGACAGATCCGAGTGAGCCGAGCCGCCCTCATCGACTGGATCACCTCTGTCGAAATTCACGACGAATGCGCCAGCCCGTACACCCACCGCTAGCCGTAGCCGCTGGGTGGGGCTCCGAACACCGAAGTTCCGGATGCGTTCCGGTCCTTTCACGGCAGGGTGCCCTCGCCGACGAGGTTGTCGTCGCACGGGTCAGCATGCATCGCCTTCCCGGCCTTGCAGCGCACTTTACGACGCCGACGCCGACGCCGGCGCCCAGCCGCACTGGCAGCCTGACTAAACGCCCTGACGAAGCACGCGGCACGCGGAACGCGGCATATCCGGACTTCTGGGCTCGGGGTCGCAGTCGGTCCATGGGTCGACGCGAGCGCTGGGACCTCGGACCCGGTGCCACTACCTGCGGTGGGCGAGGAGTTGGGTTCCGAGGTCGCTGGCGTCGTTGGCGACATCGGACAGGACGATGACGGCTTTGTGGCGGGGGCGGTCGAGGCCGAGGTAGGAGGCGTAGCCGCCGGTCTGTCCGGCGTGCGAGGTGATGGTCTGGCCGGTCTGCCAGGTGGAGATCTGCCAGAAGGCGCCGATGCGGGTGTTCGACTGGTCGGTGGCTGTGGTGGGCTCCAGGGCGGCCGTGCCGGGTGCGGTCCCGTCGAGGAGCGCGGTGGCGAGTTTGGCGAGGTCGCCGGTGGTGGAGACGGCGGCGGCGCCGGGTGCGTAGGCATCCATGACCCACGGCTGGACCGGGAGCCCGGTCGCCGATCTTCCACCGGCGACGAGTGCGTGGCCTTCTTCGATGGCGGTGTGCGACATGCCGAGCGGTTCGAACAGGCGGATGCGCATCAGGTCCGGGTAGCTCATGTGGGCTGCCGCCGCGACGGCCTGGCCGGCGGTGGCTGATCCCAGGGTGGAGTACGCGTAGTCGCCACGGTCACTCAGGTCCTGTGCCTTGGTCTCCGTGGTCATCTCCGCGCTGGTGGCGGTGAAGAAGTTTTGTCCTAGCGGGGCCTTCCAGGCTGCGCGGCGCAGGGTCGCGGCGCCGAACTCGGCGTAGCCGGAGGTGTGGGTGACGAGCTCGTGCATGGTGACGTTGCCGGCCGGTGAGCCGTGCAGCTGCGGGAGGTAAGTGGAGACGGGGGTGTCCATCCGGATCTCGCCGCGACGCACGGCGTCCGCGATGACCAGTCCGGTCATCGCCTTGGTCATGGACCCGACCTCCATGGGCGTGGTGTCGTCGGCGCCGATGCCGGCCAGCCGTACCGGCCGGGGTGCGTCTAGGTCGATCTCGGCTACGGCGAGATTGTGGTAGCCGGTGAGCATGCCCCAGCCGGCTTGCTGGTCGAGGTGCGTCAGGACCTGGGGGTCGCCGTTGCGAGCGGTGGCAAGGCTCGGGGCCAGCGCCCAGGAGGTGAGGGCCACGGTGGTTGCGGCCACCAGGACGGTGAGCAGGAGACGCCGGGAGGCGAGATAGCTCACGGCCAGGACCGCGAGCATGAGTAGCGCCTTCCAGCTGTCGTCGGCGTACTGGCCGTACCGGGCGCCGCTCACCGAGACCAGCACCATCGTGACGGGGATGCCGATCAAGACCGCAGCGGCCAGCACCTTTCCCGGTCGGCCACGCGCGAACCCGACGGTGTCACGGGCGAGCAGCGTCCGCAACGGCCGGCGACGAACCACGGTCTGGAACGCTGCGAGCAGGAGTACCCCGAGCAGGACGAGGCCCAGGAACCCCAACCAGGACAGGAGTCCGAGCACGACCCAGGTGGCCACGAAACCGACACCGACGACCACCTCGGCCATGCGGCGGCGGCCGCTGGGGGCCGGACGACCGGCCGGGGGTGCCTGGTCGGACGCGAGCGCGATACGCGTCTCGGGGAGAAGGTTCCGGGTCGGAGGCATCAGCTGCACCTTTGCGCGTAGTAGGAGCTCACGATCTCGCCGATCTCGGCGGGCGCTTTCGCCGGAGAGCCGGCGTCGTAGGGGGGTTGCGGGTCGTACTCCAATGCCAGCTGCACGGTCTGGGCGACGGCTGGGCCGTGGCTGAGGCCCAGCAAGGTCAGCGCGAGGTCGATCCCCGCGGACGCCCCGGCTGAGGTCAGCACCTTCCCGGCCCGGACCACCCGCCGCTCGCAGTACGTGATGCCCGCATCGGTCAGGCGCTGCGCCGAGGCCCAGTGGGTGGTGGCGGCCGTGGCGCCGGCGAGAGCGCCGGAGGCGGCAAGGTAGCTGGACCCGGTGCCGACGCTGAGAGTCCATGTCGTCGTCGGGTGCACGACGCGGAGCCACTCCACCAGGGTCGCGTCCGGGTCGCAGACGCGGTCGCTGCCGGGGACGACGACCACGTCGGCGGACGCGACGTCGGCGATGCCCGCGCTCGCCCGCAGCGCACACAGTCCCGTGTCGTCGACGACGGCGCCAGCCTCGGCGGCCACGAACACGCTCTCGATGCCCGGCGCCGCCACGAGAACCTGGAAGGTCCCGACCACGTCGATTGCGGTGAACCCCGGGTAGAGCAAGTGGGCGACCTTCATGTCTTCAGCGTGTGGCCGGGGTGAGTCACCCACAAGGACAGGTCGTTGACGATGTCGGCCATCGCATCGGCGGCGTACCTTCGACACATGGACCCCCGATGACCAGCTCGACGTACCCGCGGTCGAGCCAGCCGACGCTCGAGCCCACCGCGGAGCGGGACGTGGTCATCGTGACCTTTGATACCGCCCAGATCCTCGATGTCACCGGCCCGCTCGAGGTCTTCTCCAGCGCCACCCGGTTCCTTCCCGCAGTCCGCTACCGCACCCAGGTCGTGACCGCGCAGGGCGGCCCGGTGCGCGCCAGCTGCGGACTCGAGTTCGCCTCGACTCCGATCACCGACGTCTCGGGCCCCGTCGACACCTTGATGGTGGCCGGTGGCGCTGACATGGACGCCGTCGTCACCGATCGCGAGCTCGTGGACCACGTCCGACGGCTTGCGGCCGATGCGCGCCGCGTGACCTCGGTCTGCTCCGGGGCGTTCGTGCTCGCCGCGGCCGGGCTGCTGGAGGGGCGACGTGCAACCACCCACTGGGCCGAGTGCGGACTCCTGGACGACAGCTATGCCGACGTCACGGTCGATCCCGACGCCATCTACGTCCACGACGGCAACGTCTGGACCTCAGCGGGTGTCACCGCCGGCATCGACCTCACCCTTGCTCTCGTGGCCGACGACCACGGACATCGGGCCGCCGCCACCATCGCCAGGCAGCTCGTCGTCTACCTGCAGCGCTCCGGTGGTCAGGCGCAGTTCTCCGCACTCCTGGCCGGGCAGGCCGCCGACACCCAGCCCGTGCGGGACTTGCTGTCCTGGCTGCGCGACCATCTCACCGATGACCTCTCGGTGTCAGCACTGGCCCGACAGATCAACCTGTCCGAACGACAGTTCACCCGGGTGTTCAAGGCCGAAGTGGGTGCCACCGCGGCGGACCACGTCGAGGCCGTACGGCTCGAGTCCGCCTGCCGGTTGTTGGAGACCACCGACAGGACCATCGAACAGATCGCGAAGACCTGTGGCTTCGGCACGCCCGAAACCATGAATCGAACCTTCCGTCGCCGGCTCAGCACGACCCCCGGCGAACATCGCCACCACTTCCGAGACCCCGGCCGCCTCCCGTCCGCGACCGCTTGACGCGCTCGCCGCCGGGGAACCAGTTTGCGGCTGTCCCCAGACCGCAGATGTGCGCTCCAACCACCCACGAACGGCGGCATGAGCGACCGACACCGCCTCGCACGAGCGCCACATTTGGGACGTCGGTCGAGTGCGGGCCCTGGGCAGGACTGAGCATCGGCGCCGCAGGACGGCGCCAGTGGCGTCAGTTCGCGGGGTCCTCCGCGTCGCAGCAGTCGTGGGCCGGCGCCCGGCATGGCCTCGTCGGCTCTCGTGAGCACACCTGCCCAGCCATGCCGTTCAGGCTATTCCTGGTGGCACCCCCGACGGGGCGCGCGATACCGAAAGCGGCGCCTGGGCGGGGCCCCGGAGCCCAACGAACGCTTCCAGCGAGGGTGGTCACGGAGACCCACCGCTGGGCGTCGCCGCGCTCGTCAGATCCCCTCCCGGCGACCACACGGCTCCGCTGTTACCGGTGTAGCGAAGGGCGTGCTGGTAGTCGGCGTCACGATTCTGACCTTTCGTGACAGGAAGTGCCCGATTCTGTTCACTTTCCGTTCAAAGAGCGCGGGTCACGCATTCACTTCGCCTCCCTACGTTCAGGTGTTGTCAGAGACGTTCAGGCCGCAAGGTGCGGCCCACTTGAGAGGCACATTCAGTGAAGCGAATTCCCCTGAGGTACGCCGCCGCGCCGGCCGCGGTTGTTCTCGCGATGAGCCTTGCGGCGTGCGGTGGGAACAACGAGGCCGAAGCGGGCGGCGGGAGCGGCGAGGGTTCGGTCAGTGGTGAGGTGGTCGCGGACGGTTCATCGACCGTAGGCCCGCTCACCTCGGCAGCGGGCGAGCTGTTCGCCGAGGAGAACTCGGACGTGAACGTGTCGGTCGCGACGTCGGGCACCGGCGGCGGTTTCGAGAAGTTCTGCCAGGGCCAGACCGACCTGTCCAACGCGTCGCGTCCGATCGAGGACGAGGAGATCGTCATCTGCGAAGAGAACGGTGTCGAGTACACCGAGCTGCGCGTGGCGACCGACGCCCTCACCGTCGTCACGTCCGCCGAGAACGACTTCGTCGACTGCATCACCACCGAAGAGCTCAACAAGATGTGGGCCCCGGAGGCCGAGAGCACGGTCACCACGTGGAGTGACGTGAACCCGGAGTGGCCCGACGAGGACCTCGAGCTGTACGGGCCGGGCACCGACTCCGGCACGTTCGACTACTTCACCGACGTGATCAACGGTGAAGAGGGCGCCAGTCGGTCGGACTACAACGCCTCCGAGGACGACAACGTCATCGTGCAGGGCGTCAGCGGCTCCCCGAACGCGCTCGGGTACTTCGGCTTCACCTACTACGAGGAGAACGCCGACGCGCTCAAGGCCCTCGAGGTCGACAGCGGCGAGGGTTGCGTCGCACCGTCCGCCGAGACCGCCGGCGATGGCTCCTACACGCCGCTGGCCAGGCCGCTGTTCGTCTACGTCGCGAACAAGTCCTACGCCGACAAGCCGCAGGTCGCCGCCTTCGTCGACTACTACGTGGCCAGCGACGCCGACATCGCCGAGGCAGCGCAGTTCATCCCGCTCAACGAGGAGCAGTCGGCCGATCTCGAGGACGCCGCCTCGTCCCTCGGCTGACCAACCCGGAAACCCTTCGCAGTGAAAGAGACCCAGTTGTGACGCACACGGTCACAGACCCAGGGGGTCCGCCGAACCAGGCGGGCTCCCTCGGGGCTGACCCCACCCCGGTCCAGCTGACCCGGCCCGGTTCCCGCATCGGGGAACGGCTGGCGATGGTCGGCCTGTCCGGCGCCGCAATGCTGTCGGTGGCCATCACCATCGGCATCTTCTTCTCGCTGCTGGTGCCCGCCATCCGATTCTTCCGCGAAGTCCCCATCGGCGACTTCCTCTTCGGCACACGGTGGGCACCCACCTTCGCCGACGCCGACTTCGGCGTCCTTCCCCTCATCACCGGCACCCTGTGGACCACCGCGATCGGCCTGGCCATCGCGGTCCCGTTCGGACTCGGCGCCGCGGTCTACCTCTCCGAGTACGCCCACGAGCGGGTCCGCCGCATCCTCAAGCCGGTGCTCGAGGTGCTGGCCGGAATCCCCTCGGTCGTCTACGGCTACTTCGCTCTCTACTTCGTCGCACCGCAGCTGCTCAACGGCGTTCTCGGCATCGAGGTGGGCACCTTCAGCGTGCTGGCCGCCGGCCTGGTGCTCGGCGTCATGATCATCCCGACCGTCGCATCGTTGTCCGAGGACGCCATGTCTGCCGTCCCGCAGGCGCTCCGGCAAGGGTCGATGGCGCTCGGCGCGAACAAGATGCGCACCACCTTGCGGGTCGTCTTCCCCGCCGCCATCTCCGGCATCACCGCCGCCATCGTCCTCGCGCTTTCTCGCGCGGTCGGCGAGACCATGATCGTGGCCCTGGCTGCCGGCACGCGCGCCCAGATCGTGACCACTCCGACCGGGAACGGGCAGACGATGACCGGGTTCATCGCCCAGACCGCGACCGGTGAGAGCACCCCGGGCACCCTGACCTACAACACCCTCTTCGCCGTCGGGCTGCTGTTGTTCCTGCTCACCCTCGCGTTCAACCTCTTCGCCGGCGTCATCGTCCGCCGCGTCCGGGAGGTGTACTGATGACCAGCATCGGCGCACTCGTTCGACCCGCCTCCGACGGCAAGGTCAACCTCAAGGCCGACCGGCACGGTGACCGCAACGGCCGGTCCATCGTCTTCCTGCTCGCGCTCTGGTTCTCGCTGGCGTTCTCCGTGCTCTGCCTCGCGGTCCTCATCATCGACGCCTTCATGGATGGCGCGGTCCGCCTCGACGCGAACCTATTCACCCGGTACACCTCCCAGGTGCTACCCGAGACTGCGGGGGCGCGGGCCGCCATCCTCGGCTCAGCCTGGGTCATCGCCGTCACCGCGGTGCTCGCCATCCCGATCGGCGTCGCGGCCGGGGTGTACCTGGAGGAGTTCGCCGACGGACGCCGTTGGTACAACAAGCTGATCGAGGTCAACCTGACCAACCTCGCCGCGGTCCCGGCCATCGTCTACGGCATGCTCACCGCGGGCTTCGCGCTCGCTATCGGACTGGAACGGCGGGTGGTCCTGGCCGGCGGCCTCGCGCTGGCGCTGCTCATCCTGCCCGTCATCATCATCGCCACCCGCGAGTCGCTGCGGGCAGTCCCGCGTGAGATCCGCGACGGCTCCCTCGCACTCGGTGCGACACCGCTGCAGACGGTGTGGCGGCAGACCCTGCCGGCAGCGGTCCCCGGCATTGCCACCGGTTCCATTCTGGCGCTGTCCCGGGCCCTGGGCGAGGCCGCACCCCTTCTGCTGCTCGGCGGGCTGGTGTTCGTCAACTACGACCCGGACGGACTGATGTCGGGCTTCACCACCCTGCCCATCCAGATCTTCAACTGGGCCTCCCAGCCTCAGCTGGCCTTCCAGCAAGTCGCATCCGCGGCCATCATCGTCATGCTGGGGCTTCTGCTCCTCATGAACGCGGTGGCCATCATCATCCGCAACCGATTTCAGAAGCGTTGGTGACCACCATGGCCTCCTACTCCACCTCCCAAGCCGTCCTCTCGGGGCCCGGCCCGCAGGGCACCGCCACTCTCGACGGCGCGATGTTCTCCCCGACCGGTGCCGGGGGACGCGACATCCGCATCCAACCGGACCCGGTCATGGCCTGCGAGAACGTCAGCGTCTACTACGGCGACTTCCGCGCCGTCACCGACGTCACCCTGCCCTTCGGCAAGCACGAGATCACCGCCCTCATCGGCCCATCCGGCTGCGGCAAGTCCACCCTGCTCCGGTCCCTGAACCGGATGAACGACCTCGTCGAAGGCGCCCGCGTCGAGGGACGCGTGACCTACCACGAACGCAACGTCTACGACCGCGACGTGGACCCCATCGCGGTGCGCCGCCACATCGGCATGGTCTTCCAGAAGCCCAACCCGTTCCCGAAGTCCATCTACGACAACATCGCCTACGGCCCCAGGTCGACCGGCATGAAGGTCACCAACATGGACGACCACGTCGAGGAATGCCTGCGCCGCGCCGCCTTGTGGGACGAGGTCAAGGACAAGCTCAAGCAGTCCGCCTACGGGCTCTCCGGTGGGCAGCAGCAGCGACTGTGCATCGCGCGTACCCTGGCCGTGAAGCCGGAGGTCATCTTGATGGACGAGCCGTGCTCGGCACTGGACCCCATCGCCACCGCCCGCATCGAGGACCTGATGGTCGAGCTGCGGGAGGACTACACCATCATCATCGTCACTCACAACATGCAGCAGGCCGCCCGGGTCGCGGACCGGACCGCGTTCTTCACCGCGCGCGCCGACGAGACCAGCGGCAACCGCACCGGTCTGCTGGTCGAGTTCGACATGACCAAGAAGATCTTCACCCAGCCCAGCGACAAGCGCACCGAGGACTACATCTCCGGCCGGTTCGGGTAAGGAGCCACGATGTCGGTCGGCCAGGTGCGGGACGAGCCGCCCTCATCGCCACGCTGGGCCCTCGCCCGGGCCACCGACGAGCGATGGACACGCTCGGTCGGCATTCAGTTGCTCATCGTCGACCCTGACGACAGCGCCCGCGACGCTGTCACCGCCGGCCTGGGCGCCGAGGGGGTCAGCGTCACCTGGTGTACCAGCGCCGTCGATGGCCTCATCGCCTACGGGCGACTGGACCCCGACGCCGTCGTCGTGACTCCGTTGCTGGACGAGGTTGGTGCGTGCGAGTTCGTGAAGGCGGTCAAGCGGCACGACGCCCGACTCGTACTCGTCGGGTTGGACGCGAGCGCCGCTGATGCCGTCGGGCCGCTGTTCCTCGCCGGTGCCGCGTCGGCAGTGGCCCGCCCCTACCAGGCGGACGAGGTGATGGAGCGCCTGGTCTCGCACACCCGCGACATGGACTCGCGGGCGCGCATTGCCTTCGGTGACATCGAGCTCGACCCGCGTGCGTTCGAGGTGCGCGTGTCGGGTCGCCCACTGGAGGGTGTGCCGCTGAAGGAGTTCGAATTGCTCCGCGTCCTGATGCTCAACGCCAACAGCGTCGTGTCGACCGATACCATCCGCGATGCGCTGTGGGGCAACGTGAGCCAGGCGCCCTCGTCGAACGCCGTCGCGGTCCATGCGGCCCGGCTCCGCACCCGGCTCGAAGGTCACGCCCGTCTCACACGCGTCCGCGGCCGCGGTTACCGCCTCAGCCACGACTAGAGCCGGCGTCCACCCGACAGTCTCGGGCAGACAACTGTCGGGCTGTCGGGCTGTCTGGTTGTCAGGCTCAAACGTTGACGCCGGGGTGACGCAGGCCTCCAAATGCACACTGGAAGGCGTGCAGGCCGAGGGGTGGGCTGCGTCGGAACTCGACGTGAGCCGGTTCGTTGTGTTGCCCGTGGTGTCTGCTCGGGCGGGAGCCGAGGTCAGTGCTTCTCGCAGGCGACGCCGTCCTTGTCCAGGTCGAGGCTGCCGTTGTGGTGGAAGAACGAGTCCCAGTCGACCGGAAGTGCATGCTCCGGCCGAGCGC